>NZ_JBLIYX010000006.1:0-254329 GCF_057480955.1 Pseudomonas sp. P65(2024) | reverse complement strand
GGGATGCGAGCCCAATAGACGCCGGATAGATTGAAGCAAGCCATCCATTCCATCTGATGAACAGTATTGCAAAAAATGGGGTGACCATAGATTGGTCTTGGCCAAAGTAACCAAAGCCGTTGCGCTCCATTCATCCGGCCCTGCGCTTCGCTCCGGGTTCCCTCACTCCGGCCTTGCTCCCGGGAGGGCCGCGCTGCAGGGCCCATCCTGGGCCCCAGCGCTTGACGGGCATCCATGGCCGTCACCTCCCTCCGCAAGACCTCCGTTCGGCCTCCTGAAGTCGCGAAGTTACGGGCGGCGCCTGGGTTGGCGCAGCTGTCGCTAGTTGCAGCTTAATTAATCTTTCGATCGCATCGCGGGGCAAGCCCGCTCCCACCCAACAGTCGACGTTATATATAATCCTGTAGGAGCGGGCTCGCCCCGCGGAAGGGCTGGAATAGCCAATGCATAATGAACTGTAAAACAACTAACTTCGCATTTCTTGCTCTTGCTCTTGCTCTTGCTTCTAAGCGCGCGATAGTCCAGGCGCCGCCAATTGCGACTTCAGGAGGCCGAGCGGAGTTCTTGCGGAGGGAGGTGACGGCCATGGATGGCCGTCAAGCGCTGCGCCCCAGGATGGGGCGTTCAGCGCGGTCCTCCCGGGAGCAAGAACGGAGCGAGGGAACCCCGAAGCGAAGCGTAGGGGCCGGATGAACGGAGCGGAACGGTTTTGCCTACTTTTGCCAAGAAAAAAGTAGGCCGCCGTAAGGGCGGAAAGGTGACTAAATGTCGTTATCTTCTACGAATGCGCATAAAAAAATCAAAACAATCACCCCGAACCCGAGCCCGAACTACCCCCGAAAAGCCCGAACAAAAACCCCAACAGCCTCCCGCACATGCGCCTCAGCCTCATCCCCACTCAGCGCCTGCGCGCACCCCAGCAACAACCGATAATCCGGCGCCCCCTTCACCAGGCAGAAGAAATGCTCCGCCGCCCGCAACGGGTTGTCGATCCGCAGCAACCCCCGCTGGTCGACACAGTGCAGCAGCGCCGCCATCCCGGCCATCACCCGCTTCGGCCCCGCCTCGTAGAAATACTGCCCAAACCCCGGATCCTGGCTGCCGAGGGCAAAGATCAGGCGACTCAGCTTGACCGCCTCGTCACTGCTGATGAGCGCCTGGAACCCCCGGGCAATGTTCAGCAGCACATCCTCCACCGCCACCCCTTCCGGATACTCGAACATCAAGTCAGGCAACTGGTTCTGGCAGGTGGCCATGACCGCCGCGCCGAACAGCGTCTGCTTGTCGGTGAAATGGCTGTAGACGGTGAGTTTGGAAACACCTGCCGCCGCCGCGACCGCATCCATGCTGGTGTTGGCATAGCCAAGGCTGAGGAACAGGTGCTTGGCGGCTTCGAGAATGGCCTCGCGCTTGGCCAGGTCCTTGGGCCGGCCTGGGCCGATGGGTGCGTCGTTGGACATGAGGGACCGCATTCAATGTGAAAGAGGCACATCTTACCGGGTCGAGAAGGTGTCGGCTGCAGCATCCGTCGCAACACTATTATGGATTTTCTCTAACGCGCCCGCTTCCCCGGCCAGGTTCGCTGACTTAATATACTCGCCAGTATAAATATTCGATGCGCCCTCTGCCAAAGGTCATTCATCATGTTGCGTCGTGCGTTGTCCCTCGCTCTGCCGGCAGCCGCCGTGCTTCTGCTCTCCGCTTGCGGCCAGGAGGCCGCTTCACCTGTCGCGCCGCGCCCGGCGCTGGTGGTCCAGCCGCACCCCGCGCAGGCCTCGGCCGACAGCTATCCAGGCGAGGTGCGCGCGCGCTTTGAACCCGAACTGGCGTTTCGCATTGGCGGCAAGGTCAGCAAGCGCTTGGTGGAAGAGGGGCAGCGGGTCAAGGCCGAGCAGCCGCTGGCCGAACTCGATCCCCAGGACGTGCGCCTGCAACTGGAGGCCAACCGCGCCCAGCTGGCGGCGGCCGAGGCCAACCTGGCGCTGGTGCGCGCCGAGCGCGACCGCTACCAGAAGCTACTGGGCCGGCAGATGGTCAGCCGCTCCCAGTTCGACAACGCCGAGAACCTCTACCGTGCCGGCCAGGCGCGGCTGAAGCAGGCCAAGGCCGAGTTCGAAGTGGCCGGCAACCAGGCCGAGTACGCGGTGCTGCGCGCGCCCCAGGCCGGGGTGATTGCCAAGCGCCAGGTCGAGGTGGGCCAGGTAGTGGCCGCCGGGCAGACCGTGTTCACCCTCGCCGCCGACGGTGAGCGCGAAGTGGCCATCGGCTTGCCCGAGCAGCAGTTCGCCCGCTTTGCCGTCGGCCAGGCGGTGAGCGTGGAACTGTGGTCGCATCCTGACCGGCGTTTCGAGGGACTGATTCGCGAGCTCTCTCCGGCGGCGGACCCACGTTCGCGGACCTTTGCCGCACGCATCGCCTTCACCTCCAATGCCACGCCGGCCGAGCTCGGCCAGAGCGCCCGGGTGTTCATCGATCATGCCGAACGCTCGCCACTGGCGGTGCCGCTCTCGGCGGTGACCGCAGAGGCCGGGCAGGCCTATGTCTGGCGGGTCGGCAAGGATAATCGCCTGGAGCGTGCGCAGGTGCGCCTGGGCGCCTATGGCGCCGACAGCGTGCCGGTGCTCGAAGGACTGCAGCCCGGCGACTGGGTGGTCGCCGCGGGCGGTCATGTTCTGCGCGAAGGGCAACAGGTGCGGCCTGTGGACCGCAGCAATCGTGAAGTGAACCTGGCGGCCAAGGAGTAAGTCCCGATGGGTTTCAACCTTTCCGCCTGGGCGCTGCGCAATCGCCAGATCGTGTTGTTCCTGATGATCCTGCTGGCGGCGATCGGCGCCATGTCTTACACCAAGCTGGGGCAGAGCGAAGATCCACCCTTCACCTTCAAGGCCATGGTCATCCGCACCCTGTGGCCCGGGGCGACCGCCGAGGAAGTGTCGCGCCAGGTCACCGAGCGCATCGAGAAGAAGCTGATGGAGACCGGCGAGTACGAGCGGATCGTCTCGTTCTCGCGGCCCGGTGAGTCCCAGGTCACCTTCATGGCCCGTGACTCGATGCATTCCGCGGATATTCCCGAGCTGTGGTACCAGATCCGCAAGAAAGTCGCGGACATCAAGCACACCCTGCCGCCCGAGGCGCAGGGGCCGTTCTTCAACGACGAGTTCGGCACCACCTTCGGCAACATCTATGCCCTGACCGGCGCCGGCTTCGACTATGCCGTGCTCAAGGACTACGCCGACCGTATCCAGATCCAATTGCAGCGGGTCAAGGACGTGGGCAAGGTCGAGTTGATCGGCCTGCAGGACGAGAAGGTCTGGATCGAACTGTCCAACGTCAAGCTGGCCACCCTGGGCGTGCCGTTGGCCGCCGTGCAGCAGGCGCTGCGCGAGCAGAACGCGGTAAGTACAGCGGGCTTCTTCGAAACCGCAAGCGAGCGCCTGCAACTGCGGGTCAGCGGGCGCTTCGACAGCGTCGAGCAGATTCGCCAGTTCCCCATCCGCGTCGGTGACCGCACCTTCCGCATCAGCGATGTCGCCGACGTGCAGCGCGGTTTCAACGACCCACCCGCGCCGCGCATGCGCTTCATGGGCGAGGATGCCATCGGCCTGGCGGTGTCGATGAAGAACGGCGGTGACATCCTGGTGCTCGGCAAGGCCCTGGAAGCCGAGTTCGCCCGCCTGGCGCAGAGCCTGCCGGCGGGCATGGAGCTGCGCAAGGTGTCCGACCAGCCGGCGGCGGTGAAGGCCGGGGTCGGCGAGTTCGTGCAGGTGCTGATCGAGGCACTGGCGATTGTCCTGCTGGTGAGCTTCTTCTCCCTGGGCCTGCGTACCGGCCTGGTAGTGGCGCTGGCGATCCCACTGGTACTGGCCATGACTTTCGCCGCCATGCACTACTTTGGCATCGGCCTGCACAAGATCTCGCTGGGGGCGCTGGTACTGGCCCTGGGGCTGCTGGTGGACGACGCGATCATCGCGGTGGAGATGATGGCGATCAAGATGGAGCAGGGCTACGACCGGCTCAAGGCGGCGAGCTACGCCTGGACCAGTACCGCGTTCCCGATGCTCACCGGCACCCTGATCACCGCCGCCGGTTTCCTGCCGATCGCCACGGCGGCTTCGAGCACGGGGGAGTACACCCGCTCGATCTTCCAGGTGGTGACCATTGCCCTGCTGACCTCCTGGGTCGCCGCGGTGGTGTTCGTGCCTTACCTGGGCGAGCGCCTGTTGCCGGACCTGGCCAAGCTTCACGCGGCCCGCCATGGCGCCGACGGGCATGCCCCCGACCCCTATGCCACGCCGTTCTACCAGCGCGTCAGGCGGGTGGTGGAGTGGTGCGTGCGGCGGCGCAAGACGGTGATCGTGCTGACCATCGCCGCGTTCGTCGGCAGCATCCTGCTGTTCCGTTTTGTGCCGCAGCAATTCTTCCCGGCCTCCGGCCGGCCGGAGCTGATGGTCGACCTGAAACTGGCCGAAGGCGCTTCGCTGAACAACACCGCCGAACGGGTCAAGCAGCTGGAGGCGCTGCTCAAGCAGCAGGACGGCATCGCCAACTATGTCGCCTACGTCGGCACTGGCTCGCCGCGCTTCTACCTGCCGCTGGACCAGCAACTGCCGGCGGCGAGCTTTGCCCAGTTCGTGGTGTTGGCCAAGTCGCTGGAGGACCGTGAGCGTCTGCGCAGCTGGCTGATCGGCACCCTCGAGCAGCAGTTCCCGGACCTGCGCTCGCGGGTCACGCGCCTGGAGAACGGCCCGCCCGTGGGCTATCCGGTGCAGTTCCGCGTCACCGGCGAGCACATCGAGAAGGTCCGCGCCCTGGCTCGCGAGGTGGCGGCCAAGGTGCGCGAGAACCCCCATGTGGTCAACGTGCACCTGGACTGGGAAGAGCCGAGCAAGGCGGTGTACCTGGATATCGACCAGGACCGTGCCCGGGCGCTGGGAGTGAGCACCGCGCACCTGTCGAGCTTCCTGCAGAGCTCGCTGACTGGCAGCAACGTCAGCCAGTACCGCGAGGACAACGAGCTGATCGAGATCCTCCTGCGCGGCACCCCGGAGGAGCGGCGCGAGTTGGGTAACCTGGGCAGCCTGGCGGTACCCACCGACAACGGCCAGAGCGTGGCCCTGTCGCAGGTGGCGACCCTGGAATACGGCTTCGAGGAAGGCATCATCTGGCACCGTAACCGCTTGCCCACTGTCACCGTGCGCGCCGATATCTACGACAAGGAGCAGCCGGCGACCCTGGTCAAGCAGATCCAGCCGACCCTGGCCCAGATCAAGGACGAGTTGCCCGATGGCTACCTGCTGGAAGTGGGCGGCACAGTGGAGGACTCCGAGCGTGGCCAGCGCTCGGTGAACGCCGGCATGCCCTTGTTCATCGTGGTGGTGCTGAGCCTGCTGATGATCCAGCTGCGCAGTTTCTCGCGGATGTTCATGGTGTTCCTCACCGCGCCCCTGGGGCTGATCGGCGTGACCCTGTTCCTGCTGGTGTTCCGCCAGCCGTTCGGCTTCGTCGCCATGCTCGGGACCATCGCCCTGGCGGGGATGATCATGCGTAACTCGGTGATCCTGGTAGATCAGATTGAACAGGATATCGCCGCCGGGATGGCGCGTTGGCAGGCGATCATCGAGGCCACTGTGCGGCGCTTCCGGCCGATCGTGCTGACCGCGCTGGCGGCGGTGCTGGCGATGATTCCGCTGTCGAGGAGCGTGTTCTACGGGCCGATGGCGGTGGCGATCATGGGTGGGTTGATCGTCGCCACGGTGTTGACCCTGTTGTTCCTGCCGGCGTTGTATGCGGCGTGGTTCAGGGTCAGGAAGGACTGACAACATCGCGGGTCAAGCCCGCTCCCACGGTGGGAGCGGGCTTGACCCGCGATCGGAACCGACGCCTCAGAGTGCGCCGAACACCTTCTTGGCCAGGCTGGTCGCGGCACCGGCCGGGTTCTGGCGAATGCTCTCTTCCTGCTTGGCGATCATCTCGAACAGACCGTCCAGCGCCTTCTCGGTCACGTAGTTCTCGATGTTGGCGCTCTTGGCGTCGACCACGCCCAGGCCTGCGGCCTGCCCGGCGAAGTTGTTGTACTGCTGGGCCAGGCCGACCTTGTCGGTGGCCTGCTTGACGATCGGCAGGAACTTGGCGCGGATCTGCTCGCGGCTGCTCTTGTTCAGGTACTGGGTGGCCGAGTCCTGGCCGCCGCTGAGGATGCCTTTGGCATCGGTCACGGTCATCTTCTTCACCGCGTCCACCAGGATCGCCTGGGCTTGCGGCACAGCGGCCTCGGCGGCCTTGTTCATGCTGGTCTCCAGGGCTTCGACCTGTTCACCCTTGCCGAACATCTTCATGGCCTTGGCGGCCTTGCCGAGGTTGCCCGGCAGCTCGATGCGCACGTCGGGGTTGTTGCTGAAACCGCCGGGGGTGCTCAATTGCTTGACGGCGATCTGCGCGCCTTGGGTGAGGGCGTCCTTCAGGCCGCCGGAGGCGTCGCTCTGGGACAGGTCGCCCAGCGACAGGGCCAGGGCGCTGGCCGACAGCAGCAGGCCGGCGCACAGGGTGGTGAAGCGCAAGGAGGAGCGAATCATGGGGATTTCCTTATGGGCAGAATGGAGCAGGTTCAGCGTATCGGGTAGACCGGGATCGGGCCAGTTCACTCAACCGCCACAGGTTCCGGTGTTTCATCGCGGTGCAAGGCTACCTGGCGGATCGACAGGCGCAGCTCCGCCGACAGTACCCGCTTGGCCACGCCTTCGGCCAGCTCGGCGAGCTTGTCGTGGTAGCCCAGCTTGCCATCGGTGTCCGGCTGCAGCACGCCTTCGCGCACCAGTGTCTGGATGAAGTGGCGGAACAGGGTCTTGTCGAAGAACTCCGGGGCGTTCAGGCCATGCAGGATCGACAGGCGCTGGGCCATCATCACACACAGCTCCTCCAGCTCCTCGGCACTCAGCGTGTGCTGGCCGCTGTTGAGCAGCAACGAGGTGGCCATGTAGAAGCGCTGCAGGGTCTGGGTGATGGTGCGCGCCAGCAGCGTCAGCAGGACGAACTGCCGCGAGCTGGGGGCCGGGCGCATGTAGATGTCCTGCTCCCGGCGTAGCAGCCCCTGCTCGACCAGCGCTGTCAGCCATTGGTCGATCACCTCGTCCAGTTGCTCGGGCGTCCAGCGCAGGAACAGCTCGGCCTGCAGGTACGGATACAACGCTCGCACGTACTGGCCCAGCAGGTCGCGGCTCATGCGCGAGCTGCTGAGGAAGAAGCTCGCCAGCAGCCCCGGTAGGGCGAAGATGTGCAGCACGTTATTGCGGTAGTAGGTCATCAGCACCGCGTTGGCTTCGTCCAGGTAGAGGATCCGGCCCAGCGCATCCTTCTGCTCGGCCAGCAGGTCCATGCCCAGCACGTGGTCGATCAGCGCCTTGCCGTCACCTTCTGGCAGGGTGGTGTGCGGCGAGTAGGGCACCTGGCGCAGCAGGGTCAGGTACAGGTCGAGCACGCGGGTCAGGGCGCGCTCGTCCAGGGCCAGGCGGCTGGTCGACAGCAGGGCCAGAGCCACCAGGTTGACCGGGTTGATCGCCGCAGCTTCGTTCAGGTGACGGGCGACGGTCTCACCCAGGCGGGTGGTGGTGTCGTTGAGCCAGGCCGGTCGGAACTGCGGGCCGAGCGGCTGATCGCGCCAGCCGGGCTGCTGTTCGTCGAGGAAGCTATTGAGGCGGATCGGCTCGCCGAAGTTGACGTAGACCTGGCCGAAGCGCTGCTTGAGCGCGCCGATGACCTTGAAGATGTCGAAGATCGATTCTTTCTTCTTGCTGGCGCCGCGCAGTTCGCCCAGGTAAGTGCGGCCTTCGAGGACCCGCTCGTAGCCGATGTACACCGGGACGAAGACGATCGGCGTGCGCGAGGAGCGCAGGAAGCTGCGCAGGGTGATCGCCAGCATGCCGGTGCGCGGCTGCAGCATGCGCCCGGTGCGCGAACGGCCGCCCTCGACGAAGTACTCCACCGGGAAACCCTTGGTGAACAGGGTGTGCAGGTACTCGTTGAACACCGCGGTGTACAGCGGGTTGCCCTTGAACGTGCGGCGCATGAAGAAGGCGCCGCCGCGGCGCAGCAGGCCGCCGATCACCGGCATGTTGAGGTTGATGCCGGCGGCGATGTGCGGCGGCGTCAGGCCATTGCGGAACAGCAGGTAGGACAGCAGCAGGTAGTCGATGTGGCTGCGGTGGCAGGGCACGTAGATCACCTCGTGACCGGGGGCGATGCCCTGCACCTGCTCAATGTGGTTGACCTTGATGCCGTCGTAGATCTTGTTCCAGAACCAGCTGAGCACCACTTCGAGGAAGCGGATGGCGGTGTAGGTGTAGTCCGAGGCGATCTCGTTGCCGTAGTGCAGCGCCTTGGCCTCGGCCTTGGCGTAGGGGATCTTCTCGCGGTCGGCCTCGTCGCTGATGGCCTGGCGCACCAGCGGGTCGTGCACCAGGCCCTTGACCAGGTTGCGTCGGTGCGAGATGTCGGGGCCGATCACCGCGGTCTTCAGGTTGCGGAAATGCACGCGCATCATGCGCTGGGCCATGCGCACGGTGCGCTCGTGGCCCTTGTTGTGCTGCACCAGTTCGCGCAGGTGGATCGGCGCGGAGAACTGCACCCGGGTCTTGCGCCCCAGGATCAGCACGCTGAGCAGGCGGCGCAGGCGGCCGGTGACGGCCCAGCTGTCGGCGAACAGCAGCTTCCACGGACTCGACTCGCTGGCGGGGGTCTGGCCCCAGAACACGCTGACCGGAATGATTTGCGCGTCTTCCTCGGCGTGCTGGCTGATCGCCGCAACCAGGCGCTCCAGCGTCGGTGGCGCGCCGCGTTTGTCCTGGCGGCCGAGCCAGTCAGGCTCGGGGGTCAGGTAGAAGAACGCCGCAGGCTCCTGCAATGGGCCGACAGCCACCGGCAGCACTGGGCGTGGCAGCCCCGCCTTGGTGCACTCGTGGTCGATCACGGCCAGGTCGGTGAGCGACGGCGAGGAGAGGGCGTAGAACACCGGTCGGCTACGGTCGAGCTTGAGCGTCAGCGAGGATTGGTTGATGGTTTCGGAGCGCACCCACAGGTAGAGAACGCGACGCAGGGCGCCGAAGATGAGGCGGCGCAGGGGAGAACGGGTCATGGGGTGGGGCCCTGGGTGAAAGTTTTCGTGTTTTACAGCCCGTTAGTCTGCCGTATCTGCGTAAGTTCAGCAAAATTCGGCCAAAAATGACCCTGTCATGAATTTTTTTTGTTCCCTGTCATATACTCGGCCTGCCGCTTGCAGGATATTTGTGCAAGCTGCGTCGGCGCGGATGGTGAACCCGCGCCAGCAAGGCGATCTTCAAAATAAAAATCCGGAGTAGTTCAGATGTCGTCTCGTGAGACTGGGAATGTGAAGTGGTTCAACGATGCCAAGGGTTATGGCTTCATTCAGCGCGAAGGTGGTGCGGACGTGTTCGTCCACTATCGGGCTATCCGCGGTGAGGGGCATCGCACCCTGGTCGAAGGGCAGCAGGTCGAGTACGCCCTCGTGCAAGGCCAGAAAGGCCTGCAGGCCGAGGACGTGGTAGGGCTCTGAGCCTCGAGGCTTAACGCTCAAGCTGCAAGTTGACCGTGGAACTTGCAGCCTGATGCGAACGCCTTCAGTGAGTGCGCCAGGTGATTTCCTGTTCACCGTCGGCGCTGATGCGGATCCAACGGTCTGCATCTTCTTCCCCGTCTTCCTCCGTCCAGCTGCCTGGCGCGCAACGCACTTCGACGTTGAGCGCGGCGAATGCCGCCCGGGCGCAGGCGATGTCGTCGGCCCACGGGGTCTGGTCGCTTTCCAGGTACAGGCTGTTCCATTTTCCCACAGCCTTCGGTAACCAAGTGACCGGAATGTTACCGGCCGTGCACTTGAAGGTCTGGCCCTTCTGCTTCCATTCGCTGCACGGCCCCAGGGCCTGGGTGAGCCAGTCGGCGATCTGCTTGTGGTCGACGTCGTCGTCCTTGAGGTAGATCTCGATATCGGGTTGACGCATGGGGGGCTCCAGTGTGCTCAGTCTTGGCGCACGAAATAGTCATAACGCATGGAAACGGTGACCTCGAAGGGTTCGGGCTGGTCGATCACCCGCGCGCGCTTCTCGGCGCTGGCGCGCCAGCCGTGCGGGGTCATGGCCAGCAGGTCGGCGCGGGCCTTGGCGTCGGCCAGGGTCAGGCGGAACTCGAGAATCTCGCCGTGGGCGTGGGCCATGCCTTCGGGGACCAGGGCCAGGTGCTTGTCGTCGGCGTAAGGGCGCACTTCATCGTAGAGCACCTCGCGCAGTTCCATCAGGTGGCCGCTGGTTGGGCCGACCCGCATCAGGCCGCCGCCGGGTGCCAGCAGGCGCTTGGCCTCCTGCCAGTCGAGCGGGCTGAACACGCTGGCGATGAAACCGCAGCTGGCATCGGCCATGGGCACGCGGGCCATGCTGGCGACCATCCAGGTCACCTCGGGGGCGCGGCGGCAGGCGCGCTTGACCGCCTCGCGGGAGATATCCAGGGCGTAGCCGTCGGCCGCCGGCAAGGCCTGGGCGATCTGCGCGGTGTAGTAGCCTTCGCCGCAGCCGATGTCCAGCCAGGCCTGGGGCTGGCGCTCGGCGGCCAGTTGCGCCAGGCGCCGGGCCACCGGCGCATAGTGGCCGGCGTCGAGGAAATCGCGGCGGGCTTCGACCATGGCCTGGTTATCGCCCGGATCGCGGCTGTTCTTGTGCTGCACCGGCAGCAGGTTCAGGTAGCCCTGGCGGGCGCGGTCGAAACGGTGGCCGGCGGGGCAGGCCACGCCATTGTCGAGTCGCGCCAGGGGTGCCTGGCAGAGTGGGCAGGCGAGCATCAGGCGAGCAACCGCACCAGGGTCTGGTAGTAGATTTCGGTCAGCAGGTCGAGGTCGCTGGCCAGGATGCGTTCGTCCACCTGGTGGATGGTGGCGTTGACCGGACCGAGCTCGACCACCTGGGTGCCCATGGTGGCGATGAAGCGGCCGTCGGACGTGCCGCCGCTGGTCGACGGACGGGTCTCGCGACCGGTGACCGCCTTGATGCTCGACGACACCGCATCGAGCAGATCGCCCGGCTCTGTGAGGAACGGCAGGCCCGACAGCGCCCAGTCGATGCTCCATTCCAGCTGATGCCTGTCGAGGATCGCCGCGACGCGCTGCTGCAGGCCCTCGACCGTCGATTCTGTGGAGAAGCGGAAGTTGAACAGCGCGGTCAGCTCGCCCGGGACCACGTTGGTGGCGCCGGTGCCGGAGTTGAGGTTGGAGATCTGGAAGCTGGTCGGCGGGAAGAACGCGTTGCCTTCGTCCCAGTGCTCGGCGGCAAGTTCCGCCAGGGCCGGCGCGGCCAAGTGGATCGGGTTGCGCGCCAGATGCGGATAGGCCACGTGGCCTTGCTTGCCGCGCACGGTCAGCTTGGCGCCAAGCGAGCCGCGACGGCCGTTCTTGACCACGTCACCGAGCAGGGTGGTGCTGGACGGCTCGCCGACGATGCACCAGTCCAGGCGTTCGTTGCGTGCCTTGAGGCGCTCGACCACGGCCTTGGTGCCATGGTGGGCCGGGCCTTCCTCGTCGCTGGTGATCAGGAAGGCGACCTTGCCGCGGTGGTTCGGGTAGTCGTGCACGAAGCGCTCGCTGGCCACCACCATGGATGCCAGGCTGCCCTTCATGTCGGCGGCGCCACGGCCGCAGAGCATGCCGTCGGCATCGATCAGCGCCTCGAACGGCTCATGCTGCCACTGCTGCACCGGGCCGGTGGGGACCACATCGGTGTGGCCGGCGAAGCACAGCACCGGGCCATCCTGGGTGCCATGGGTGGCCCAGAAATTGTCGACGTCCTCGATACGCATTGGCTCGAGCTGGAAGCCGACGGCGCCCAGGCGGTTCATCATCTGGGTCTGGCAGTCGGCATCGACCGGGGTGACCGAGGGGCGACGGATCAGGTCGCAGGCCAGTTGCAGGGTAGGCGAGAGCTCGGCTGGGGCCGTCATTGAGGGACTCCGGGGCATGGCAAGGCGGGAAACTGAGGGGCGTTATCTTATATCAAACTGACGGGCCGATGGGGCCGCTGTGCGGCCCTTTCGCGACACAAGGCCGCTCCCACAGGAGTTGCACAGGCCTTCTGGGCTGCGGTGATCCTGTGGGAGCGGCCTTGTGTCGCGAAAGGGGCGCAACGCGCCCCCGGCGATCTCAAGCCTGTTGTGGCTCTGCAACCTTTTCGGAGGGCTTGGGCAACGACGACAGCAACGCCATCACCAGCGCCGCCAGGTATGGCAACGACTGCACCAGCAGCATCGCTACCCAGAAGCGCATGTCCGAACTCGGCAGCCCCTGTACCAGGTAGATCCCCAGTGCAGCACCCCACAGCAACAACATGATGAACAGTTCTTCGCGGGCCTCGGAGATTGCCACCAGCACACCGTGGCTGTCGGCATTCTTTGGCGTGCGGAAGAACGGCATGCTGCTGGTGAAGAACCCGTACAGCACCGCCTTGGCGATGGTGTGCGACAGCGCCAGCCCCGCCAGCGCGGCGGCGAAGGCATCCTTCAGGTTGACGCCTACCGCGCGGCGGTAGAGGAAGACGATCTTGCCGACCTTGAAGAAGAACAGCGCCAGCGGCGGAATGGCGAACATCATCAGCGGCGGGTCGACCCGGTGCGGCACGATGATCATCGCCGCCGACCACAGCAGCGCGCCGACGGTGAAGAAAATGTTCATGCCATCGGCAATCCAAGGCAGCCAGCCGGCCAGGAAGTGGTAGCGCTGGCCACGGGTCAGCTCGCTGCCCTTGCCACGCAGCAGGGCGCCGGCGTGGTGCTTGATGATCTGGATGGCGCCGTAGGCCCAGCGGAAGCGCTGCTTCTTGAAGTCGATGAAGGTGTCGGGCATCAGGCCCTTGCCGTAGCTGTTGTGGGCGTAGGCCGCCGACAGACCCTTCTCGAACACGCGCAGGCCAAGCTCGGCATCCTCGCAAATGCACCACTCGGCCCAGCCCAGTTCATCGAGCACGCTGCGCCTGGTCATGGTCATGGTGCCGTGCTGGATGATCGCGTCACGGTCGTTGCGGGTGACCATGCCGATATGGAAGAAGCCCTTGTATTCGCTGTAGCACAGCTTCTTGAACGCGCTCTCGTGTTGGTCGCGGTAGTCCTGGGGCGATTGCACCACGGCGATCTTCGGGTCGGCGAAGTGCGGCACCATGTGCTTGAGCCAATTGCGGTCGACACAGTAGTCGGAGTCGATCACCGCGATCACCTCGGCGTCCTTGGCCGTGTGCGGGATCAGGTAGTTCAGCGCGCCGCCCTTGAAGCCGGCCAGCGGCGCGACGTGGAAGAACCTGAAGCGCTCGCCGAGCTTCTCGCAGTGGGCCTTGAGCGGTTCCCACACGGCTGGGTCCTTGGTGTTGTTGTCGATCACCAGCACTTCGTAGTCCGGGTAGTCCAGCGCGGCGAGGGCATCCAGGGTCTGCTTCACCATCTCCGGCGGCTCGTTGTAGCACGGCACGTGCACCGAGACCTTCGGGCGATAGGCGCTGTCGCCCTGCACGGGCAGGAACTCACGGCGGCGCTTGTGGATCCACACTGCCTCGGCCAGTTCGTGGGCCTCGGTCAGCAGCACGATGAACACCCCGAGGGCGCCCAGCGCCAGCAGTACACCGACCGTCAGGCTGAACCAGGTGCTGTACTGCTGGCTGTAGTCGTAGGCGATCCACACCAGCACCGACCCGCACAGGAAGGTGATGAAGGTGAGGAAGGTACGCCCGCGCTGGCGCAGGGCCGAGCCGTCGATCAGCAGGATGGCCAGGGCGATCATCGCCAGCACCACCGAGGCCACGGCCAGGGCGCGCCATTGCGGGATCGCCACGATCGGGCCTTCAAAGTTGAATTTCTGCTGGCGCTCGGCGTTGTACACGCCCCAATAGGCGCCCACCGAGCCTTCGTCGCTGGCCTTCCAAGGCTGGTCGTAGGCCTCGATGACGAAGTAGTTGTAGCCGCGGCGGTTGAGGGTGTTGACCAGGGTGCGCAGGTAGATGGCCTGGTCGGCCTGGGTGGCGTCGGCGCCGCCACGCATGCGGCCGTTGCTCGGCCAGCCGACCTCCGAGAGCAGCAGCGGCTTGCGTGGGAATTGCTTGCGCAACTCGCGGGCGCGGTCGAGGACGAACTGCACCGAGTCCTTCATGGGCACGAACTCCCAGTAGGGCAGGATGTGCGCGGCGATCAGGTCGACGTGTTTCGCCAGCTCCGGGTGCTCCTTCCAGATGTGCCACTGCTCACTGGTGGTCACCGGCACCTTGACCGCGGCACGGACCCGGTCGAGGTAGCCGATCAACTGCTCGGCGCTAACTTCCTCGCGGAACAACGCCTCGTTGCCGACGACCACCCGCACCACGCTGCGCGAAGTGTTGGCCAGGCCGATGGCCTTTTCGATCTCCCGCTCGTTGCGTTCCTGGTCGTTGCTGATCCAGATCCCCAGGGTGATGCGCAGGCCAAGCTCCTCGGCCAGGCGCGGCACCTCGGCCTGGGTACCTTCGACGGTGTAGATGCGGATGTTGTCGGTCAGCTTGTTCAGTTGCTCAAGGTCCTGGCGGATCTCATCCTCGCTGGGGTACTGGCCCTTCTGTGGGCTTTGGCCGAGACGGAAGGGCGAGTAGGAAAAACCGGAAATCTGTTCCGGCCAGGCGGGGGCGGATACCGGGCGGTTGATCAAGGCCCAGAACCCGGTGAACAGCGCGGCGATGGCCAGGACCACTACCAGGTTGAGACCGAATTTGCGTGATGGCATAGGTGTTCGAGGTTCCGAAGAGGGGCGCGAGGCGTAGCCGCTGGGGCGTGGGGCCACGGATTCCGAGGAAGGTAACCCGTTGGATTATCGGCAGGGGATGTAGTTCTCAGTCCGCCTGCCTGCCGTCCAGATATAGTTACTTGATAGGACATTAAAGCAGGCTTGGTAGGACTTTTTCCAACCCGTGGCCGCTCTGGCATGTCCTGGCGGCATGATCGGGTGGCGCGCTTTGCCCGCGAACCCATGGCTTGGCCTATAATGCGCGCCGGTTTTTTCGGGGTATCAGCATGAGCACAGAAGATCCACGCTTTGCCGGCGTCGCCCGGCTCTACGGCGACGACGGTTTGCAACGCTTGCGCCAGGCCCATGTGGCCATCGTCGGCATTGGCGGCGTCGGTTCGTGGGCGGCCGAAGCGCTTGCCCGCAGCGGCGTGGGCGAGATCAGCCTGTTCGATCTGGACGATGTCTGCGTGAGCAACACCAACCGCCAGGCTCACGCCCTCGAAGGCCAGGTCGGCCGGGCCAAGGTCGAGGTGATGGCCGAGCGCCTGCGGGCGATCAACCCGGCCTGCACGGTGCACGCGGTGGCCGATTTCGTCACCCGCGAGACCATGGCCGAGCACATCACCGAGCAGATGGACTGCGTGATCGACTGCATCGACAGCGTGATGGCCAAGGCGGCGCTGATCGCCTGGTGCCGCCGCCGCAAGATTGCCATCGTCACCACCGGTGGCGCCGGCGGGCAGATCGATCCGACCCAGATCCAGATCGGCGACCTCAACAAGACCTTCAACGACCCGTTGGCTTCACGGGTGCGCTCGACCCTGCGCCGGGACTACAATTTCTCGCGCAACACCAGCCGCAACTATGGCGTGCCGTGCGTGTTTTCCAGCGAACAGCTGCGCTACCCCAAGGGCGACGGCAGCGTGTGCCTGCAGAAGAGCTTTGTCGGTGAAGGCGTGCGCCTGGACTGCGCCGGTGGATTCGGCGCGGTGATGATGGTGACCGCGACCTTCGGCATGGTCGCGGCGAGCAAGGCCGTGGAGAAGCTGGTGGCCGGGGCGCGGCGGCCTTCTGAGCGGATCAAGGCCGAATAGGTTATCGCGGGCTTGCCCCGCGATGAATCCAACAGCGATTCAGGCTTGGGTAGCGAGTTCGGCCATCTTCAGCAACACTGCATGCAGCCCATTGCTGCGCGACGGAGACAACTGCCGCTCAAGCCCCAACTGGGTAAACCAGGCGCTCAGGTCGAGCGCTGCCAATCGATCGCTCGCCAAGCCCTGCACCCGCACTAGCAACAGTGCAAGCAAGCCGCGCAACAGCCGTGCATCACTAGCGGCTTTGAAATGCCACTGACCCTTTTCTTGTTGGGCCACCAGCCACACCAGGCTCTCGCAGCCATGCACTCGGTTGGCCTCGATCTTCTCGCTGTCGTCCAGCGGCTCCAGCCGATCACCCCATTGCATCAGCAACCGCGCCCGCTGCTCCCAACCGCGCGCTTGCTCGAAGCTCTCCAGCGCCTGGCTGGCCTCGGCCGACAGGCTCATCGCAGCAGCTCCAGGCCCTGATCGAGTGCGTCGAAGAACCGTTGCAGGTCGTCGCTGTCGCTGTAAAGCCCCAGCGACACGCGGATCGCGCCGTCCAGGCCCAGATGCCTGAGCAGCGGCATGGCGCAATGATGCCCGGCGCGCACGGCGATGCCCTGTTCGGTCAGCAGATGGGCAATATCGGCGTTGTGCACCCCGTCAATGACGAAGCTGGCGAGTGCCGCGTGCGGTGAGCCAAGCAGGCGAACCCCCTCGCGATCGGCCAGGCCGCGCACCAGGTGCTGGTGCAAGGTGGCCTCATGGGCGGCCACGGCATTGGCATCAAGGCTGGCCAGGTAGTCCAGGGTGGCGCCCAGGCCAATGACACCGGCGATCGGCGGCGTGCCGGCCTCGAATCCCAGCGGTGCCGGGCGGAAGCTGGCCTCCTGATAGTCCGCCAACTGCACCATCTCGCCGCCGTACTGCCAGTGGCGCAGCAGTGCCAGCGCCTGCTGGCGACCGTACAGCACGCCGACGCCATCCGGGCCGTACAGCTTGTGGCTGGAGAACACATAGAAGTCGCAGTCCAGCTGCTGCACATCGTGGCGCCCGTGGACCACGCCCTGGGCGCCATCGACCACGCTCAGCACGCCCTGGGCGCGGGCATGGGCCAGCAACGGCGCCAGAGGCTGCCAGGTCCCCAGCACATTGGACAGTTGGCTGATCGCCAGCACGCGGGTGCGCGGGCCGATCAGTTGCAGCGCTTGTTCCAGATCTACCTGCCCCAGATCGTTCACCGGCAGTACTACCAGGCGCAGCTGACGTCGGTGGGCCAACTGTTGCCAGGGCAGGAGATTGGCGTGGTGTTCCAACGCGCTGACGACAATCTCGTCACCGGCCTCGAAGCGGTGCTCCAGGCCATAGGCCAGCAAGTTCAGGGCCGAGGTAGCACCATGGGTGAAGACGATCTGCCGCGCGTCGGCGGCATTGAGCCAGGCAGCGAGCTTGTCGCGAGTGCCCTCGAAGGCTTGGGTGGCCAGGGCGCCGGGCAGGTGCTGGGCGCGGTGCACGTTGGCGGCGCCATGGCCATAGTAATGACCCAGGGCATCCAGCAGAGCCTGGGGCTTCTGGGTGGTGGCGGCGCTGTCCAGGTAGGTCTGGTGCTGCCGTTGCAGGGCGCCGATGGCGGGGAAATCGGCACGCCAGGGGGAGGGCTGGAACATGTTAGCGGGGCCTGGAAAGAAAAATCGGGTCTGCCCACAGGCAAAACCTGGGAGCAGACCCGATCTTATCACTTCAAACCCAGGCGGGTTCTCAGTTGTGCGCGTGCAGCGCCTCGTTCAGCTCGATGGCCGACTTGTGAGTCTTGCACTCCACCGCGCCATTGAGCGAGTTGCGACGGAACAGCAGGTCGGTCTGGCCGGCCAGGTCGCGGGCCTTGACCACCTTGACCAGCTGGTTGTTCTCGTCCAGCAGGTTCACCTTGGTCCCGGCGGTGATGTACAGGCCGGCCTCGACGGTGTTGCGGTCGCCCAGCGGGATGCCGATGCCGGCGTTGGCGCCAATCAGGCAGCCTTCGCCGACCTTGATGACGATGTTGCCGCCACCGGACAGGGTGCCCATGGTCGAGCAGCCGCCGCCCAGGTCCGAACCCTTGCCGACGAATACGCCGGCGGAGACGCGGCCTTCGATCATGCCCGGGCCTTCGGTGCCGGCGTTAAAGTTGACGAAACCTTCGTGCATGATGGTGGTGCCTTCGCCGATGTAGGCGCCCAGGCGCACGCGGGCGGTGTCGGCGATACGCACGCCGGCCGGCACGACGTAGTCGGTCATCTTCGGGAACTTGTCCACCGAGAACACTTCCAGCAGTTCGCCTTTCAGGCGCGCTTCCAGTTGCAACTCGGCCAGTTCGGCCAGGTCGACCGCGCCCTGGTTGGTCCAGGCGACGTTCGGCAGCAGCGGGAAGATGCCGGCCAGCGACACGCCGTGCGGCTTGACCAGGCGGTGCGACAGCAGGTGCAGCTTGAGGTAGGCCTCTGGGGTGGAGGTCAGCGCGCCGTCTTCGGCCAGCAGGGTGGCGACCAGCGGCTTGTGGCTTTCGGCCAGGCGGGTCAGCAGGGCGGCCTGGGCGGCATCGACGCCCTTGAGTGCGTCGGCCAGTTGGGCGGCCTGGGCGGTGGTGAAGGCGATGGCCTGGTTGCCCCCTTCGTAGCCCAGCACTGGTGCGACGGCTGCGACCAGCTCGGCGGATGGCTTGAGCACGGGTTGTGCGTAGAAGACTTCCAGCCAGGTGCCCTGGCGGTTCTGGGTGCCGACACCGAAGGCCAGGCTGAACAGCGATTGAGACATGCGATTACCTCGTACGAAAAGGGGATGGAGCGTAATGCGGGATCAGGCCAGCGCCGCGGCGTACAGGTCAGGCTTGAAGCCGACCAGGGTACGCTCGCCGAGGTCGAGCACCGGGCGTTTGATCATCGACGGTTGGGCGAGCATCAGTTCGACGGCCTTGGCCTGGTCGAGGTCGGCCTTGCTGGCGTCGTCGAGCTTGCGGAAGGTGGTCCCGGCGCGGTTCAGCACGACTTCCCAGCCATGTTCGTCGCACCAGCGGTTCAAGCTGTCGCGGTCGATGCCCTGGGTCTTGTAGTCGTGGAAGTCGTAGCCGATGGCCTTGTCTTCAAGCCAGGTGCGGGCCTTTTTCATGGTGTCGCAGGCTTTGATGCCGTAGAGAGTGTAAGCCATTGAATGCCTGGGGCTGCCTGGTCGGGTCAGGCGTCCCCGATGCTCCTTGAAGATTGGGTGGGCCGATTATGCGGTATCGATGGGGCTGGCGCCACGGCTGCGGGCTGGAAGGCGTCGCCGATGTGTTTCACCGCTTCTCGCGTAGCATTGTGTTACACATTCCCGGCCAGGCTGCGACTATCGTGCAGCGGTCCACGATAGCGAGTCCCCGCTAACATATTGTTTCAATGGCGAAGTTTCGACTCGCTGTGGTTTCTCCGATCAAACAGGAAGCTTGCCGATGCAGTCAGCCTATACCGTTCTAATCCTGCTGATGCTGGTGAGCGTGTCGAAACTGGTCGGGCGGGTGCTGCCACTGCCCCTGCCGCTGGTGCAGATTGGCGCCGGCGCCTTGCTGGCCTGGCCGACCCTGGGCCTGCACGTGGCGCTGGACCCGGAGCTGTTCCTTTTCCTGTTCCTGCCGCCGCTGTTGTTCGCCGACGGCTGGCGCATGCCCAAGCGCGAACTGTGGCGTATCCGCGGGCCTGTGGTGGCGCTGGCGGTGGGGCTGGTGCTGTTCACCGTGGTCGGCGCCGGCTACTTCATCCACTGGCTGTTGCCGAGCATTCCGCTGGCGGTGGCCTTCGCCCTGGCGGCGGTGCTGTCGCCCACCGACGCCGTGGCCGTCTCGGCCATCACCCAGGACCGCCTGCCGACACCGCTGATGCACATGCTTCAGGGCGAGGCGCTGATGAATGACGCCTCGGGCCTGGTGACCTTCAAGTTCGCCCTGGTGGCGGCGATCACCGGAGTGTTCTCGTTGACCGAGGCCAGCCTGACCTTCATCCTGGTCGCCCTCGGCGGCCTGGCGGTGGGGGTGGCGCTGAGCTGGCTGGTCGGGCGCCTGCGTATGTGGATGATCACCCGCGGCTGGGACGACCCGGCGACTCACGTGGTATTCATGCTGCTGCTGCCCTTTGCCGCCTACGTACTGGCTGAACGGCTCGGCGTATCCGGCATTCTCTCGGCGGTGGCTGCCGGGATGATGCAGAGCTGGCTGGACCTGCTGCCCCGGCAGACCAGCACGCGCCTGCTCAATCGCAGTGTCTGGTCGCTGCTGGAGTTTGCCTTCAACGGCCTGATCTTCCTGCTGCTGGGGCTGCAATTGCCGGACATCATCAAGGCAGTGGTGACCGACGAAGCCGCAGCCTGGACGACCCTGGCCTGGCGCTGCCTGGATGTGGTGGCGATCTTCGCTGCGCTGGTGCTGTTGCGGTTCATCTGGGTGCAGAGCATCTGGCGGGCTATCGGCGTGGTCAGACGCTGGCGCGGCAAGCCTGCGCTGGTGCTGATGCCGACCGCGCGCTCCTGCTGGTTGCTGACCCTGGGCGGCGTACGTGGTGCTGTGACCCTGGCGGGCGTGATGTCGGTGCCGCTGCTGATCGGCGCGGGCAAGGCGTTTCCCGAGCGCGACCTGCTCATCTTCATCGCCGCCGGAGTGATTTTGCTGTCGCTGGTCAGCGCCTGTATTGCCTTGCCTCTCTTGCTGCGCGGGGTAACCAAGAGCCCGGACGAGCGCTTGCACCAGGAGGTGCAGGAGGCCTGGCGGCGCACCGCCGAGGCGGCGATCCATGCGCTTGAGGCCGAGGAGGTGATCGATGCAAACGCGCCGCAGGATGCCGCCCAGGCGACCCTGGCCACCGAGCTCAAGGCGCGGCTGATGGCCGAATACCGCGATGAGCTGGACAGCTACAACGACAGTGCCGAGGCCCGGGCGTTGGCCGAGCAGATGGATCTGCTCGAACGTCGTTTACGCCTGCGGGCCCTGCGTGCGCAGCGGCTGGAGTTGTACGAGTTGCATCGCCAGCACCTGGTCGGGGACGAAGTGGTGCGTCAGGTGCTAGGCGAGCTGGACCTGAGCGAGGCCAACCTCGGGCAGGTCCGCTAGTTATTGGCATGAAGCCGGATAGACCAGGCGCATGAAGCGCTTGTCCTTTTTGCTGATTTTCAGGTTATGGCTGCGCTTGAACGCGTGGCGCGTGAGTTTCTGCCTGATGGGGTAGTGCATGATCGACCGCCTGTCATAGGGCAGGATGAGCAGGTCGCCGTTGTCGGGCAAGGGCAGGAACTGAGTGGCAAGGTCCTCTTCGATCAGGTCGTCGAGGTCATTCGGGTTGTTGGCCTCGTCGGCCAGGACCACGGCCAGCATTTGGCGCACCGCGTCAAGGTCCCAGGGTATGTTGGCCCTTGGGTGTTGGTGCTCATGCTCCATCCCCAATGCGTGTCCGAACTCATGCAGTACGAACGGCTCGAACAGCGGGTCCGACAGCTTGACCCCCAATGCCATGGTGGCACCGCCCACGTCCAAGGCCTGGTTGCCCAGGAAACTGAAATTCACGCCTTCCTGCACATCGGTCTGGATGCGGATCTCGGCTTTGTCGACATCGTTGTCCAGGAGCTCGAAGTTCAGGTTGGCATATTTCAGCCATTGGCACGCGGTGTCGAAAATCGATTTCTTGAGCCAGGGGCATGGCGTGCCGATGAACGAGATCCTGAGTGTCTGGCCGGGGCGCCAGAATACAGAGTGATCGGCCACCGAGCGTTTCTTGCGCGGCTTTATCGCCTGGGGCAGATGCAGCTTCTGGCGTAGACGGTAGATCGCGTTTGCCACGAGAGTATCGGACATGGTTGTGCACCTTCAGGGGTTGATAGGTGCCAACTATCGGTCGCCAGTGTTCTGCACCAGCGGTACTTAATGCTTGTCTCGATAGAGATTGCGCCCCCCTGTGAGGAGGGGCGCCTGCCATCAGCGGCCCAGGAACGCGCGAATCCGCTCGGCCGCCTCGATGCATTCGGCCAGCGGCGCGACCAGGGCCATGCGCACGCGCCCGGCGCCCGGATTGACTCCGTCTACTTCGCGGGACAGGTACGAACCCGGCACCACGGTCACATGCTCGGCCTCGAACAGGTCGCGGGTGAAGTCGGCATCGCTGCCCGGTACCTTGGCCCACAGGTAGAAACTGCCGTCCGGGCGTTGCACGTCGAGCACCGGCTGCAGGATGTCGAGCACGGCGTCGTACTTGGCGCGGTACTGGTCGCGGTTTTCGCGTACATGGGCCTCGTCCTGCCAGGCGGCGATGCTGGCCAGCTGGGTCTGCACCGGCATGGCGCAGCCGTGGTAGGTGCGGTACAGCAGGAACGGCTTGATGATTTCGGCGTCGCCGGCGACGAAGCCCGAGCGCAAGCCCGGCAAGTTGGAGCGCTTGGACAGGCTATGGAACACCACGCAGCGCTTGAAGTCATTTCGGCCCAGTGCCGCGCAGGCGCTGAGCAAGCCCGGTGGTGGCGTTTCCTCGTCGAAGTACAGCTCGCTGTAGCACTCGTCGGCGGCGATCACGAAGTCGTGCTCGTCGGCCAGGGCGATCAGCTTTTTCAGGGTGTCCATCGGCACCAGGGCGCCAGTGGGGTTGCCCGGGGAGCACAGGAACAGGATCTGGCAACGTTTCCAGACGTCGGCCGGCACGGCGTCGAAATCCGGGTTGAAACCGTTGTTTTCCAGGCAGGGCAGGTAGTGCGGCGTGGCGCCGGCCAGCAGGGCCGCGCCTTCGTAGATCTGGTAGAACGGGTTGGGGCTGACCACCAGGCCGTCCGCGGAGCGATCGACCACGGCCTGGGTGAAGGCGAACAGCGCCTCACGGGTGCCGTTGACCGGCAGGATATGGCGGTCGGCGTCCAGCCAGCCGGCCGGCACGCCGAAGCGCCGCTCGCACCACTGGCCGATGGCCTGGCGCAGGGCCGGCAGGCCCAGGGTGCTGGGGTAGACCGCCAGCTTGTCGAGGTTGTCGGTCATGGCCTTGGCGACGAAGGCCGGCGATTCGTGCTTCGGCTCGCCGATCGACAGGGCGATCGGGCGTTTGTCCGCCGCCGGTTTCACGCTCCCCAGCAGGGCACGCAGTTTCTCGAACGGGTAGGGCTGGAGCTGGGTCAGTGCTGGGTTCATTGGCGCAAGGTCTCGTTATCGTCAAAAGGTCATGCGGGTGGGGCTGGCATCGCTGGCCTGGCCGGCCTGCAGCTGCCGGACGATGGCCTCCTGCAGGCGGCTGCACAGCTGCGGGTCGGACAGCGGCTGGTTGTCGGCGTCGGTGATGAAGAACACGTCCTCCACGCGCTCGCCTAGGGTGGCGATCTTGGCGTTCTGCAGCGAGATGTCGAACTCCAGGAAGATCCGCCCGATCCGTGCCAGCAGGCCGGGGCGGTCCGGGGCGGTGATCTCGAGGATGGTCACTGGCCGTTGGGCGTCGTTGAGGATGGTCACCTGCGGCGGGAAGTCAAAGTGCTTGAGCTGGCGCGGCACCCGGCGCTGGATGATCGTCGGGTAGTCTTCGGGGGTGCGAAGCGCTTCGGTCAAGCCGTCGCGGATCTGCCTGACCCGCTGCGGATTGTCGCCGATCGAGCCGCCGTCGTTATCGAGCACAATGTAGGTGTCGAGGGTGAACTGGCTGCTCGAGGTGATGATCCGGGCGTCGTGGATGTTCAGGTTGAGCTGGGCCATGGCGGCCACGGTCACGGCGAAGAAATCGTGCTGGTCGGGGGCATAGATGAAGATCTGCGTGCCGCCCTCGAACTCGCGCTGGGTGGTTTCCTTGATCAGTACCAGCGGCCCGCCGTCGGCCGGCTGCTGGAGGATCGCGTCGCTGTGCCAGGCCACGTCGGCGGCGGTGTGTTTGAGGAAGTAGTCGTCACCCAGTTGCGACCAGAGCTGTTCGACGTCGTCCGGGTCGGTCCCTTCGCGCACCAGGATGTCGAGTGCGGCGCTCTGGGTCTGGCGGATCTGCTCCTCGCGGTCCAGCGGGTTTTCCAGGCCCCGGCGCAAGGCGCGCTTGGTCTCGGTGTAGAGCTGGCGCAAGAGGCTCGCCCGCCAGGAGTTCCACAGGCTGGGGTTGGTGGCGTTGATGTCGGCCACGGTCAGCACGTAGAGGTAGTCCAGGCGCGTCTCGTCGCCCACGTGCAGGGCGAAGTCGTTGATCACCTGAGGGTCGGAAAGGTCCTTGCGTTGCGCAGTGGTAGACATCACCAGGTGGTTCTGCACCAGCCAGACGATCAGCCGGCTGTCCCAGGCCGGTAGCTGGTGGCGCGCGCAGAAGGCCTGTGCGTCCACTGCGCCCAGCTCGGAGTGATCGCCCTGGCGACCCTTGCCGATGTCGTGGTAGAGGCCGGCCAGGTAGATCAGCTCGGGCTTGGGCAGGCGGCCCATGAGCTTGCTGGCCAGCGGAAATTTCTCGGAAACCGGGGTGTACTGCAGCTTGCGCAAGTGCTTGATCAGGTTGAGGGTGTGCGCATCGACCGTGTAGATGTGGAACAGGTCGTGCTGCATCTGCCCGACGATCAGGCCGAACTCCGGCAGGTAGCGGCCGAGGATGCCGTAGCGGTTCATCCGCCGCAGGTTGCGGTGGATGCCGATTTCGCACTTGAACAGCTCGATGAACAGGCTGGTGTTGCGGATATCGTTGCGGAACTTGTCGTCGATCAGGTGGCGATGCTCGCGCAGCAAGCGCACGGTGTCGGCGCGCACGCCCTTGATCTCGGGGTGCTGGGCCATCAGCACGAAGATCTCCAGCATGGCAAAGGGGGTGCGCCGGAAAACGTTCGGGTTGACCGCTTCTATATAGCCGTCGTGCAGGCGGAAGCGCGCGTTCAGCGGCTGGGTGGCGCCGCTGTCGTCATCGGCGAGGATCACTTCCTCGAAATGCTGGATGATCAGGTCGCACAGCTGGCTGATGCTCATTACCACCCGGTAGTACTGCTGCATGAACTGTTCGATGGCGCGCTTGGGGTTGTCGTCGGTGTAGCCCAGCAGCGCGGCGATGCTGCGCTGGTGGTCGAACAGCAGGCGGTCCTCGGCTCGCCCGGCGAGCATGTGCAGGGCATAGCGCACGCGCCAGAGGAAGGCCTGCGACGAAGCCAGCAGTTCGTTCTCGCTTTCCAGCAGGAAATCCTCGCCGGCCAGGGCATGCAGGTTTAGGGTGCCGTACTGGCGCCGGGCCACCCAGAGCACCGTTTGAATGTCGCGCAGGCCGCCCGGCCCGCCCTTGACGTTGGGCTCGAGGTTGTACTCGGTGTCGTTGTATTTGTGGTGGCGGGCCTTGAGCTCGGCGCGTTTGGCCAGGAAGAACTCCTTGCTCGGCCACATGTGCGCGGTGCTGGTGGCATCGAGCATGCGTTGGCGCAGCGACTCGGGGCCGGCGATGGTGCGGCTTTCCATCAGGTTGGTGATGACCGTGAGGTCGGCCCGGGCCTGCTCGGCGCATTCGTCGACGGTGCGCACGCTCTGGCCGACTTCCAGGCCGATATCCCACAGCAGCGTGAGGAAGCGCTCGATGGCGTCGCGGTACTGCTCGTGCTCGGCGGCGTCGAGCAGGATCAGCAGGTCGATGTCCGAGAACGGGTGCAACTCGCCGCGGCCATAGCCGCCCACCGCCACCAGGGCGATGCCGTCCGGCGTGCCCCAGCTGAACTGGTGCCAGGCCTGTTGCAGGATGTTGTCGACGAACCAGGCACGATCCTCGATTAGCCGGCGGATCTCGCGGCCTTCACGGAAACGCTTGTCGAGCACCTCGCCGGCCATGCGGATGGCTTTCTTGAAAGCGGCGATAGGGCTTGCCTTGAGGGCCAGTTCCGCCTGGAACTGGCCGCGGTCGAACAGCTCGGGATCCACCTGTGGCATCGAGTCGCGTTCCTGTTAGTCAGTGTCAGGCCGAGGTGCGCGCAATGGTGTCGTCCTTGCGCAGGGTGAAGATCTCGTAGCCGTTGGCGGTCACTACCAGGGTGTGTTCCCACTGGGCCGAGAGCTTGCGGTCCTTGGTGATGGCGGTCCAGCCGTCGCCAAGCACCTTGGTGTCGGCCTTGCCCTGGTTGATCATCGGCTCGATCGTGAAGGTCATGCCTTCCTTGAGCTCCATGCCAGTGCCGGCGCGGCCGTAATGGAGGATCTGCGGCTCTTCGTGGAACACCTTGCCGATGCCGTGACCGCAGAACTCGCGAACCACCGAAAAACCGTTCTTCTCGGCGTGCTTCTGGATCACCTCGCCAATGTCGCCAAGACGGCAGCCGGGCTTGACCAGCTCGATGGCCTTGTACAGGCACTCCTGAGTGACCTTGGACAGGCGCTCGGCCCATGGCGCGACGGTGCCGACATGGAACATGCGGCTGGTGTCGCCGTGATAGCCGTCCTTGATCACGGTCACGTCGATGTTGATGGTGTCGCCGTCCTTTAGCGCCTTGTCATTGGGAATGCCGTGGCAGACCACATGGTTGATCGAGGTGCAGATCGACTTGGGGAAACCCTTGTAGTTGAGAGGCGCGGGGATCGCCTGCTGGACGTTGACGATATAGTCGTGGCACAGGCGGTCGAGTTCCTCGGTGGTGACGCCGGGCTTGACGTGCTCCTCGATCATTTCCAGCACTTCGGCGGCCAGGCGGCCAGCGATGCGCATCTTCTCGATGTCTTCTGCGGTCTTGATGGTGACGGTCATGAACAGGCTCTCTACGGCGCCCTGTGTGGCGCGAACAAACGGGAAAGACCGGATTCTACCAGAGCGCGGCGGCGATCTGTCGGGAGAGTCCCGTGGATCCGGAGGTCTATTGAAGGCATTCTGGCCGCAAAGCGCGGGGCCTGCAAAAGCCGCTGACGGACGAAGCATGATCCGGGTTCCGTTCGCGCTCGGCCTGTGGTATAAAATGCGCCGCTTTCGGGGGATGTCCTCCGTCAGCTCAAACCCACACACGTGTCGACACGATGGCCTGGGTGCCCGGTTTCCCTGGAAACACGGGTTGGTCATTGGGATACGTGGAGGCCCAACCCGACTTATCAAGGAACTATCATGTCCCAAGTCAACATGCGCGATATGCTGAAGGCCGGTGTGCACTTCGGCCACCAGACCCGTTACTGGAACCCGAAAATGGGCAAGTACATTTTCGGCGCGCGTAACAAGATCCATATCATCAACCTGGAAAAAACCCTGCCAATGTTCAACGAAGCTCTGTCCTTCGTAGAGCGCCTGGCCCAGGGCAAGAACAAGATCATGTTCGTCGGCACCAAGCGTTCCGCCGGCAAGATCGTCGCCGAGCAAGCTGCTCGTTGCGGTTCGCCATACGTTGATCACCGTTGGTTGGGCGGCATGCTGACCAACTACAAGACCATTCGCGCCTCGATCAAGCGTCTGCGCGACCTGGAAACCCAGGCCGAAGACGGCACCTTTGCCAAGCTGACCAAGAAAGAAGCCCTGATGCGTTCGCGCGATCTGGAAAAGCTGGATCGCAGCCTGGGTGGTATCAAGGACATGGGCGGCCTGCCTGATGCCCTGTTCGTGATCGACGTCGACCACGAGCGCATTGCCATCACCGAAGCCAACAAGCTGGGCATCCCGGTCATCGGCGTTGTCGATACCAACAGCAGCCCGGAAGGTGTTGACTACATCATCCCAGGTAACGATGACGCCATCCGCGCCATCGAGCTGTACATGACTTCGATGGCTGACGCCGTCATCCGCGGTCGCAACAACGTTGCCGGCGGCACTGAAGTCTACGCTGAAGAAGCGGCTGCACCTGCTGCCGAGTAATTGACGCCTGGCGTCGACTTGGCACGCAAAAAGGGGGCTTGGCCCCCTTTTTGCCACCTTGAAATCCTGCTGTCAGCAACGGCCTTGCATCATGGGCGAGCTGATATAAAGGCAGCGATTTGCAGAATTTAACGCCCGTGACGAGCGGGTGGAATGGTTGAAAAACTTTCCAAGAGGATTTTGAAATGGCAGCAATTACTGCGGCGCTGGTCAAAGAACTGCGCGAGCGTACCGGCGAAGGCATGATGGATTGCAAGAAGGCCCTGGAAAAGGCCGGCGGCGACATCGAAAAAGCCATTGACGACATGCGTGCCTCGGGCGCCATCAAGGCCGCCAAAAAGGCTGGCAACGTCGCTGCTGAAGGCGCTATCGCGGTCAAGACCGACGGTAAATCCGCCGTTCTGCTGGAAGTGAACTCGCAGACCGACTTCCTGGCCCTGCAGGACGACTTCAAGAACTTCGTTGCCGAAAGCCTCGAAGAAGCCTTCGCTCAGAAGCTGACCGACGCAGCTCCGCTGATCGCCTCGCGTGAAGCCGCTCGTGAAGCCCTGGTTGCCAAGTGCGGCGAGAACGTCAACATCCGTCGCCTGGTGCGCGTTGAGGGCGACGTTGTCGGCGCTTACCTGCACGGCAACAAGATCGGTGCCGTTGTTGTCCTGAAAGGCGGCGACGTCGACCTGGCCAAGAACATCGCCATGCACGTTGCAGCCTCGAACCCAGAGTTCCTGGACGCGTCGGAAATCTCCGCCGAGGCCATCGAGCGCGAGAAGAACGTCTTCCTGCAGCTGAATGCCGACAAGATCGCCGGCAAGCCGGAGAACATCGTTGAGAACATGATCAACGGTCGTATTTCCAAGTTCAAAGCCGAAGCCTCGCTGAAAGAGCAAGCCTTCGTCATGGATCCGGAAGTCAAAGTTGGCGCGCTGGCCAAGAAAGCCGGTGCTGAAATCGTTTCCTTCACCTACTTCAAGGTCGGCGAAGGCATCGAGAAGCCGGTTGACGACTTCGCTGCCGAAGTTGCCGCCCAGGTAGCTGCCGCCAAGCAGTAAGACGGATTCGTCTGTCGCCCCGAAGAGGCTGCCCGCTTACGCGCGCAGCCTCTTTGTCAAAGCGGGAGCGGTTCACGAGACCGTTGCTCGCTGACGCATCAAGTGCGTCACGCTAGAGTTACGCGCAGGCTGAAACAGCCCGCCAGATTTTTACAAACGCCGCAGGAGAGATTCGCAATGGCTCAGCAGGGCAGTGGTCATCAGGCTCGCTATAAACGCATTCTACTCAAACTTAGCGGCGAGGCCCTGATGGGCTCGGAAGAGTTCGGGATCGACCCCAAGGTCCTGGATCGCATGGCGCTGGAAGTCGGCCAGCTGGTCGGCATCGGCGTTCAGGTCGGCCTGGTGATCGGTGGCGGCAACCTGTTCCGTGGCGCGGCGCTCAGTGCGGCCGGCATGGACCGCGTTACCGGCGACCACATGGGCATGCTGGCCACCGTGATGAACGGCCTGGCCATGCGCGACGCGCTGGAGCGGGCGAACATCACCGCCATCGTCATGTCGGCTATCTCCATGGTGGGTGTGACCGATCACTACGATCGCCGCAAGGCCATGCGCCACCTGAATTCCAAGGAAGTCGTAATCTTCGCTGCCGGTACCGGCAACCCGTTCTTCACCACCGACTCCGCGGCTTGCCTGCGCGCCATCGAAATCGATGCCGACGTGGTATTGAAGGCAACCAAGGTCGATGGTGTATACACTGCAGATCCATTCAAGGACCCGCATGCCGAGAAGTTCGATCATCTGTCCTACGATGAAGTGCTGGATCGCAAGCTGGGCGTAATGGACCTGACGGCAATCTGCCTTTGCCGCGATCACAAGATGCCGCTGCGCGTCTTCAACATGAACAAGCCCGGCGCCCTGCTCAATATTGTGCATGGTGGTGCGGAAGGAACTCTGATCGAGGAAGTTCAAAAATGATCAACGACATCAAGAAAGACGCCCAGGAGCGCATGGGCAAGTCCCTCGAGGCCTTGGCCCGCAACCTGGCGGCGATCCGCACCGGTCGCGCCCACCCGAGCATCCTGGATAGCGTCAAGGTGCCGGCCTGGGGCAGCGACATGCCGCTGAACCAGGTAGCCGCGATCACCGTCGAGGACGCCCGTACCCTGAAGATCGTCGCCCACGACAAGAACCTCAGCGCCGCCATCGAAAAGGCCATCCTGACCTCCGACCTGGGCCTGAACCCGTCCAGCGCCGGCACCACCATTCGTGTGCCGATGCCGGCCCTGACCGAAGAAACCCGCAAGGGCTACACCAAGCAGGCCAGCGGCGTTGCCGAGGACGCCAAGGTTGCAGTGCGCAACGTGCGTCGCGATGCCCTCGCCGATCTGAAGAAGCTGACCAAGGACAAGGAAATCAGCGAAGACGAAGAGCGCCGCGCGGCTGACGAGATCCAGAAGCTGACCGACAAGTTCGTTGCTGAGGTCGATGCTGCCTTCAAGGCCAAGGAAAAGGACCTGATGGCCGTTTGAGGCCAGGGTTGCTCTCTTAATGGAAAAGACCAAGTCAGCGGCACCGGGCTCGGTGCCGCGTCACGTCGCGATCATCATGGACGGCAACAACCGCTGGGCGAAGAAGCGTCTTCTGCCCGGCGTCGCCGGCCACAAGGCCGGCGTGGATGCCGTTCGCGCGGTGATCGAAGTCTGCGCCGAGGCCAAGGTCGAGGTGCTCACGCTCTTCGCCTTCTCCAGCGAAAACTGGCAGCGTCCGGCCGAGGAGGTCGGTGCGCTGATGGAGCTGTTCTTCTCGGCATTGCGTCGGGAGGCCAAGCGCCTGAACGACAATAACATCAGCCTGCGCATCATCGGTGATCGCTCGCGCTTCCACCCTGAGCTCCAGGCGGCGATGCGCGAAGCCGAAGCGGCGACGGTGGGTAGCAACCGTTTCATCCTGCAGATCGCCGCCAACTATGGCGGCCAATGGGACATCGCCCAGGCCGCGCAACGCCTGGCGCGAGAAGTCCAGGCCGGTCATCTTCGCCCCGAGGACATCACCCCGGATCTGCTGCAGACCTGCCTGGCTACCGGTGACCTGCCGTTGCCCGACCTGTGCATCCGAACCGGTGGCGAGCACCGCATCAGCAACTTCCTGTTGTGGCAGCTGGCCTACGCCGAGCTGTACTTCTCCGACCTTTATTGGCCGGACTTCAAACACGAGGCCATGCGCAACGCGCTGGCCGATTTCGCTTCACGCCAGCGACGCTTCGGTAAGACCAGCGAGCAGGTCGAAGCCGGAGCCCGTGCTTAATGCTTAAACAACGCATCATTACCGCGCTGATCCTGCTGCCGATCGCGTTGGGTGGTTTCTTCCTGCTCAACGGTGGGGATTTCGCCCTGTTCATCGGCTGCGTGGTAACGCTCGGCGCCTGGGAGTGGGCGCGTCTGGCCGGCCTGGTGGCGCAGCCGCTGCGCATTGCCTACGCCGCCGTGGTGGCCGGTGGCTTGATGCTGCTCTACCTGATGCCCGACCTCGCGCCTTGGGTGCTGGGTGCATCGGTGATCTGGTGGGCCCTGGCCACCTGGCTGGTGCTGACCTACCCGCGCAGCGGCGAGCTGTGGAGCAGTGCCGCCTGTCGCCTGCTGATCGGCCTGCTGGTGCTGCTGCCTGCCTGGCAGGGGTTGGTGCTGCTCAAGCACTGGCCATTGGGCAACTGGCTGATCCTGTCGGTCATGGTCCTGGTCTGGGCTGCCGATATTGGCGCTTACTTCTCCGGTCGGGCCTTCGGCAAGCGCAAGCTGGCGCCGCAGGTCAGCCCGGGCAAGAGCTGGGAGGGCGTCTATGGCGGTCTTGCGGTCAGTCTGCTGATCACCCTGACCGTGGGCTTTGCCCGTGACTGGAGTATCGGCCAGGTGCTACTGGGGCTCTTGGGCGCCGGGGTGGTGGTGATGTCTTCGGTAGTCGGTGACTTGACCGAAAGCATGTTCAAGCGCCGTGAAGGCATCAAGGACAGCAGCAATCTGCTGCCGGGTCATGGCGGCGTGCTCGATCGCATCGACAGCCTGACTGCGGCGATTCCGATGTTTGCCGTGCTGTTGTGGGCGGCTGAGTGGGGTGTGATGTGAGTGCTGTGCAACGCATAACCGTGCTGGGAGCCACTGGCTCCATCGGCCTTAGCACGCTGGACGTCATTGCCCGGCACCCTGATCGTTACCAGGTGTTCGCCCTGAGCGGCTATTCGCGCATCGATGAGCTGCTCACCCTGTGCAAGCGTCATCGTCCGGCGTTTGCCGTGGTGCCGAGCGCCGAGGCGGCCACGCGCCTGCGTCAGGGGCTGGGCGCGGCGGGCTGCGCCACCGAGGTGCTCGAGGGTGAGGCCGGATTGTGCCAGGTGGCCGCTGCGTCAGAGGTGGACACCGTGATGGCGGCCATCGTTGGCGCCGCCGGCCTGCGCCCGACCCTGGCCGCGGTCGAGGCGGGCAAGAAGGTGTTGCTCGCCAACAAGGAGGCCCTGGTGATGTCCGGGGCCCTGTTCATGGATGCGGTGCGCCGCAGCGGTTCGGTGTTGCTGCCGATCGACAGTGAGCACAACGCGATCTTCCAGTGCATGCCCGGCGACTACGCCCGTGGCCTCGGTGCTGTCGGTGTGCGCCGGATCCTGCTGACCGCCTCAGGCGGGCCGTTCCGCGAAACCCCTGCCGAAGTGTTGCTGGATGTAACCCCGGAGCAGGCCTGCGCGCACCCGAACTGGTCCATGGGTCGCAAGATCTCGGTCGATTCGGCCAGCATGCTGAACAAAGGCCTGGAACTGATCGAGGCCTGCTGGCTGTTCGATGCCAAGCCGTCCCAAATTGAAGTGGTGGTACACCCGCAAAGCGTCATCCATTCGCTGGTGGATTACGTCGATGGCTCGGTGCTTGCCCAGCTGGGTAACCCGGACATGCGCACGCCAATCTCCAACGCCCTGGCCTGGCCAGAGCGTATCGATTCGGGCGTCGCGCCGCTGGACTTGTTCGCCATCGCCCGTCTGGATTTCCAGGCGCCCGACGAACAGCGCTTCCCATGCCTGCGCCTGGCGCGTCAGGCTGCCGAGGCGGGCAACAGTGCGCCGACGGTGCTCAACGCCGCCAACGAAGTGGCCGTCGAGGCGTTTCTCCAGCGGCGTATCCGCTTCCCGGAGATCGCGGGTATGATCGAACAGGTGCTCGACCAGGAGCCCGTGGTGGCATTGCCCACCCTCGAGGCGGTGTTCGCCGCCGACCAGCGTGCCCGGGAGCTGTCCCGGGAGTGGCTGCGACGCCACGGCCGCTGAAGCCTGCGGCCGACTCCGCCGAATGTCACCCGGAGATTGGACATGACTGCGCTCTACATGATTGTCGGCACCCTGATTGCACTGGGTGTGCTGGTTACCTTCCACGAGTTTGGCCACTTCTGGGTGGCGCGGCGTTGCGGGGTCAAGGTCCTGCGTTTCTCGGTGGGTTTCGGCACGCCGCTGGTGCGCTGGCATGATCGCCACGGTACCGAGTTCGTCGTCGCCGCTATTCCGCTGGGCGGTTACGTCAAGATGCTCGACGAGCGCGAGGGCGAGGTTCCTCCGGCGCTGGTCGAGCAGTCGTTCAATCGCAAGTCGGTTCGCCAGCGTATTGCCATCGTGGCCGCCGGTCCCATCGCCAACTTCCTGCTGGCCATCCTGTTCTTCTGGGTTGTGGCCATGCTGGGTTCGCAGCAGGTACGTCCGGTCATCGGCGGCGTCGAGGCTGGCAGCCTGGCGGCCAGCGCCGGTCTGAGCGTTGGCCAGGAAATCGTTTCCATCGATGGCGAACCGACCAATGGCTGGTCGGCGGTCAATCTGCAACTGGTACGCCGTTTAGGCGAGACCGGCACGTTGCGGATCGGGGTGCTCGATGAGGGCGCGACGGCCGAGCGCCAATTGAATGTTTCCCTGAATCAATGGCTCAAGGGCGTTGACGAACCCGAGCCGATCCAGTCCCTAGGCCTGCGCCCATGGCGTCCGGCTGTGGTGCCGGTACTGGCAGAGATCGATCCGAAAGGGCCGGCGGCCGCGGCCGGGCTCAAGACCGGTGACAAGCTGCTGGCGCTCGACGGCGTGGAGCTGACCGATTGGCAGCAGGTGGTCGACGCAGTCCGTGCCCGTCCCGAGAAAAAGGTCAGCCTGCGCATCGAGCGTGACGGCGCGCCACTCGAGGTTGCCGTCACCCTGGCGCGCAAAGGCGAGGGCCAGGCTTCTGGCGGCTATCTGGGCGCCGGGGTCAAGGCCGCCGAGTGGCCGGCGAAGATGCTCCGCGAAGTCAGCTATGGGCCGCTGGAGGCGGTGGGCGAGGGACTTTCCCGCACCTGGAACATGAGCGTCCTTACCCTCGAATCGCTGAAGAAAATGCTGTTCGGGGAGCTCTCGGTAAAAAACTTGAGTGGACCGATAACCATTGCTAAAGTGGCGGGCGCTTCAGCCCAGTCGGGCGTTGGGGATTTCCTGAATTTCCTGGCCTACCTGAGCATAAGCCTGGGGGTTCTGAACCTGCTGCCCATCCCGGTACTGGATGGGGGGCATTTGCTGTTCTACCTGATCGAGTGGGCGCGCGGTCGTCCGCTCTCGGATCGGGTGCAAGGTTGGGGGGTCCAGATCGGTATCAGTTTGGTCGTCGGGGTGATGTTGCTCGCCCTGATCAACGATCTGGGTCGACTATAAAAGCTTCGCTCAATCGCGAAAACCTGCCGCCTTGTCGCGGCAGGTTGTTTATTGCCAGTTGGAATAAAAGGACTTCATGAAACGTCTGCTGCTAACTGCGGTGCTCTCCGCACTGATGATCGCTGAAGTTCACGCCGAGTCCTTCACCATCTCCGATATTCGTGTCAACGGCCTGCAGCGGGTGTCCGCCGGCAGCGTGTTCGGCGCGTTGCCGCTGAACGTCGGTGACCAGGTCGACGACCGCCGTCTGGTCGAATCGACCCGCTCGCTGTTCAAGACCGGCTTCTTCCAGGACATTCAGCTGAACCGCGACGGCAATGTCCTGATCATCAACGTGGTCGAGCGCCCCTCGGTGTCGAGCATCGAGATCGAAGGCAACAAGGCGATCAGCACCGAAGACCTGATGAAGGGCCTGAAGCAGTCGGGCCTGGCCGAAGGTGAAATCTTCCAGCGCGCGACGCTGGAAGGCGTGCGTAACGAACTGCAGCGCCAGTACGTTGCCCAGGGCCGCTACTCCGCCGAGGTCGACGCCGAGGTCGTTCCGCAACCGCGCAACCGCGTCGGCCTGAAGATCAAGATCAACGAAGGCACCGTGGCCGCGATCCAGCACATCAACGTGGTGGGTAACACGGTCTTCGACGACGAGACCCTCGGCCAGTTGTTCGAGCTCAAGACCACCAACTGGCTGTCGTTCTTCAAGAACGACGACAAGTACGCCCGGGAAAAGCTCTCCGGTGACCTGGAGCGGCTGCGTTCCTACTACCTGGACCGCGGCTACATCAACATGGACATCGCGTCCACCCAGGTGTCGATCACCCCGGACAAGAAGCACGTCTACATCACCGTCAACATCAACGAGGGCGAGAAGTACACCGTACGCGACGTGAAGCTGTCCGGTGACCTGAAAGTGCCGGAAGACCAGGTCAAGTCGCTGCTGCTGGTGCAGCCGGGCCAGGTGTTCTCGCGCAAGGTGATGACCACCACCTCCGACCTCATCACCCGTCGTCTGGGCAACGAAGGCTACACCTTCGCCAACGTCAACGGCGTGCCGCAGCCGAACGACCAGGATCACACCGTCGACATCATGTTCGTCGTCGATCCGGGCAAGCGTGCCTACGTCAACCGCATCAACTATCGCGGCAACACCAAGACCGAAGACGAAGTGCTGCGCCGCGAAATGCGTCAGATGGAAGGTGGCTGGGCTTCGACCTACCTGATCGACCAGTCCAAGACCCGCCTCGAGCGCCTGGGCTTCTTCAAGGAAGTCAACGTCGAGACGCCGCCGGTACCGGGTACCGACGACCAGGTCGACGTCAACTACAGCGTCGAAGAGCAGGCCTCCGGCTCGATCACTGCCAGCGTCGGTTTCGCCCAGAGCGCCGGCCTGATCCTGGGCGGCTCGATCAGCCAGAACAACTTCCTCGGTACTGGTAACAAGGTCTCCATTGGCCTGACCCGCTCCGAGTACCAGACCCGCTACAACTTCGGCTATGTCGATCCCTACTTCACCGCCGATGGCGTGAGCCTGGGCTACAACGCCTTCTACCGCAGCACCGACTACGACGACCTCGACGTCGACGTGGCCAGCTATGCGGTGGACAGCCTCGGTGCCGGTGTCAGCCTCGGCTACCCGATCAGCGAGACCTCGCGCCTGACCTACGGCCTGACCGTGCAGCAGGACAAGATCAAGACCGGCCGTTACACCGTCGATGAGATCTTCAAGTTCCTTCAGGACGAAGGCGACAACTTCCTGAACTTCAAGGCCTCGATCGGCTGGTCCGAGTCGACCCTGAACAAAGGCGTGCTGGCTACCCGTGGTCACTCCCAGAGCCTGACGCTGGAAACCACCGTGCCGGGCAGCGACCTGTCGTTCTACAAGCTCGACTACCGTGGCCAGCTGTTCAAGCCGATCAATAACGACTACACCCTGCGCCTGCACACCGAACTGGGCTATGGTGATGGTTTCGGCTCGACCTCCGGCCTGCCGTTCTATGAAAACTACTATGCGGGCGGCTTCAACTCCGTGCGCGGCTTCAAGGACAGCACCCTGGGCCCACGCAGTACTCCGAGCCGTGGCGCTGCGGTAACCGGCAACCAGGGCACCATCGCCGACCCGGACCAGGATCCGCTGCCGTTCGGTGGTAACGTCCTCGTCCAAGGTGGCGTGGAGCTGCTGTTCCCGCTGCCGTTCGTCAAGGATCAGCGTTCGCTGCGCACGTCCGTGTTCTGGGATGTGGGTAACGTGTTCGACACCAACTGCGGCTCGAAGCCCGATTGCACCAAGGTCGGCTTCTCGGACATGGCCAGCTCGGTCGGTCTGGGCGTGACCTGGATCACCGCGCTGGGCCCGTTGAGCTTCAGCCTGGCGATGCCGATCAAGAAACCGGACGACGCCGACACGCAAGTGTTCCAATTCTCTCTGGGCCAGACCTTCTGAGGTCGGCCCTTGCATAACGACAACGGATTATCCAGGAGTGCATCGTGCGTAAGTTGACCCAACTGGCCTTCGTAGCCGCGGCGCTGGTCGCCACCCCGGCTTTCGCCGAAATGAAAGTTGCCGTGCTAAACTATCAGATGGCTCTGCTGGAATCCGACGCGGCCAAGAAGTACGCGGTGGACGCCGAGAAGAAGTTCGGCCCGCAACTGACCAAGCTCAAGGGCCTGGAAAGCAGCGCCAAGGGTATCCAGGACCGCCTGATCAAGGGCGGCGACAAGATGCCTCAGCCTGAGCGTGAACGCCTGGAGCTCGAGTTCAAGCAAAAAGCCCGCGACTTCCAGTTCCAGTCCAAGGAACTCAACGAAGCCAAGGCCGTGGCCGACCGCGACATGCTCAAGCAGCTCAAGCCGAAGCTCGACGGTGCTGTCGAGGAAGTGATCAAGAAGGGCGGTTTCGACCTGGTTCTGGAGCGTGGCGCGGTCATCGATGTCAAGCCTCAGTACGACATCACCCGTCAGGTCATCGAGCGCATGAACCAAGCCCGTTGATATGACTGTGACCATGACGCTCGGCCAGCTGGCCGAAGCCCTCGGGGCCGAACTCAGAGGCCCCGAGGCGCTGCAGATCACCGGGCTGGCCACCTTGCAGGAGGCCGGTTGCGGGCAGTTGAGCTTCCTGGCCAACAAGCAGTATCGCAAGTTCCTGGACGATTCCTCGGCCAGTGCGGTACTGCTCAAGGCCGAGGACGCCGAAGGTTTTGCCGGCAACGCCTTGATCGTTCCCGACCCTTACCTGGCCTATGCGCGCATTTCGCACTTGTTCGATCCGAAGCCCAAGGCTGTGGCGGGAATCCATCCCAGCGCCGTGGTGGCCGAGGATGCCCAGGTCGATGCCAGCGCCAGCATCGGCCCGTTCGCGGTGATCGAAAGCGGCGCGTGCATCGGCGCCAATGTGACGGTCGGCGCGCACTGCTTCGTCGGTGCCCGCTGTGTCATCGGCGAGGGTGGCTGGCTGGCTGCGCGTGTCACGCTGTATCACGACGTGACCATTGGTAAGCGCGTGGTCATCCAGTCTGGCGCGGTGATCGGTGGCGAGGGCTTCGGCTTTGCCAACGAGAAGGGCATCTGGCGCAAGATCGCGCAGATCGGCGGCGTCACCCTGGGTGATGATGTGGAGATCGGCGTGAACACCGCGGTAGACCGTGGTGCGCTGTCGGACACCCGCATCGGCGATGGCGTCAAGCTCGACAACCAGATCCAGATCGCCCACAACGTGCAGGTCGGCGACCACACGGCGATGGCGGCCTGCGTCGGGATTTCCGGCAGTACCCGCATCGGCAAGCATTGCATGATTGCCGGTGGTGTCGGGATGGTCGGCCACATCGACGTCTGCGACAATGTCTTCGTTTCCGGCATGACCATGGTGACCCGTTCGATTACCGAGCCGGGTGGCTATTCTTCCGGTACGGCCATGCAACCCTTGGCCGAGTGGCGCAAGAGCGCCGCTCGCATTCGCCAGCTGGACGAGATGTCCAAGCGTCTCCAGCAGCTGGAAAAGCGTGTCGACACCGTGACCTCAGGTGGCCAGCCGACATCAGAAGGCTGATACCATTTACTGAGCGAGCGTTACAGTCGCTAGCTGGCTCCTCTTTGGATCTGCAAAAGGAGCGTGTGGTCAGCACCTGCGCTCCCTATTCTTATACAGGCTTCCCCCCGAAATGATGGACATCAACGAGATTCGCGAATACCTGCCTCACCGTTACCCGTTCCTGCTCGTGGACCGTGTGACGGATCTGGACTTCGAGGCTCAAAGCATTCGTGCCTACAAGAATGTCAGCATCAACGAGCCGTTCTTCAATGGCCACTTCCCGGCGCATCCGATCATGCCGGGCGTGCTGATCATCGAGGCGATGGCCCAGGCGGCCGGGATTCTCGGATTCAAGATGCTCGACGCCAAGCCGGCGGACGGCACCCTCTACTACTTCGTCGGCTCCGATAAGCTGCGTTTCCGCCAGCCGGTGCTGCCGGGCGACCAACTGGTGCTGGAAGCCAAGTTCCTCAGCCGCAAGAGCATGATCTGGAAGTTCGAGTGCCGCGCCCTGGTGGACGGCAAGCCGGTCTGCTCGGCCGAGATCACCTGCGCGGAACGCTCCCTATGAGTTCGATTGACCCACGGGCGATCATCGACCCCTCGGCCAAGTTGGCCGAGGGCGTCGAGGTCGGCCCCTGGTCGATCGTAGGCCCCGATGTGGAAATCGGGGAGGGTACCGTCATCGGTCCGCATGTGGTGCTAAAGGGGCCGACCCGTATCGGCAAGCACAACCGCATCTATCAGTTTTCCTCGATCGGCGAAGACACCCCTGACCTGAAGTACAAGGGTGAGCCGACGCGCCTGGTGATCGGTGACCACAACGTGATCCGCGAGGGTGTCACCATCCACCGCGGCACCGTGCAGGACCGTTCGGAAACCACCCTGGGCGATCACAACCTGATCATGGCCTATGCCCACATCGGCCACGACAGCGTCATCGGCAACCACTGCATCCTGGTCAACAACACCGCGCTGGCGGGCCATGTGCATGTCGGCGACTGGGCCATCCTGTCCGGTTACACGCTGGTGCACCAGTACTGCCATATCGGCGCCCATGCGTTTTCCGGCATGGGCACCGCGATCGGCAAGGACGTACCGGCCTATGTCACCGTGTTCGGCAGCCCGGCCGAGGCGCGCAGCATGAACTTCGAAGGCCTGCGTCGTCGCGGTTTCAGCGACGAAGTGCTGCACGCCCTGCGTCGCGCCTACAAGATCGTCTACCGCCAGGGCCTGACCGTCGAAGAGGCGCTCAAGGAGCTGGATGAGCTGGTCACGCAGTTCCCTGAAGTCGATCTGTTCCGTCAATCGATCGCCAATTCCGCACGCGGCATCACCCGCTGATATGGCCCAGCTCTGCGTGGCGCTGGTCGCCGGCGAGGCCAGCGGGGACATTCTCGGTTCCGGCCTGATGCGCGCTATCAAGGCACGTCATCCCGATGTGCGGTTCATCGGTGTTGGCGGTCCCTTGATGGAAGCCGAGGGCATGACCTCCTACTTTCCGATGGAACGCCTGGCCGTCATGGGCCTGGTCGAGGTGCTCGGGCGCCTGCGCGAGCTGCTCAAGCGGCGCAAGGAACTGATCCACACACTGATCGGCGAAAAGCCCGACGTGTTCATCGGTATCGATGCCCCCGATTTCACCCTCAATATCGAACTCAAGCTGCGTCAGGCCGGAATCAAGACGGTGCATTACGTCAGCCCGTCGGTCTGGGCCTGGCGGCAGAAGCGCGTGCTGAAAATTCGCGAGGGCTGCGACCTGATGCTCACCCTGCTGCCGTTCGAGGCGCGCTTCTATGAAGAGCAGGGCGTGCCGGTGCGTTTCGTTGGCCATCCGCTGGCGGACACGATTCCCCTGGAGGCCGACCGTGGCGCGGCGCGTGCCGAACTGGGCCTGGCCGAAGGCCCGGTGATCGCGTTGATGCCTGGCAGCCGGGGCGGTGAGGTAGGGCGCCTGGGAGCTTTGTTCCTCGATGCCGCCCAGCGCTTGCGCGAGCTGGTGCCCGGCGTGCGCTTCGTGCTGCCGTGCGCGAATGCCGCCCGGCGCGCTCAGGTCGAGCAGATGCTCGAAGGGCGCGAACTGCCACTGACCTTGCTGGATGGCCGCTCGCACCAGGCGCTGGCCGCCTGTGACGCGGTGCTGATCGCCTCCGGCACCGCCACCCTGGAAGCGATGCTGTACAAGCGACCGATGGTGGTGGCCTACCGCTTGGCGCCGCTGACCTACTGGATCCTCAAGCGCATGGTCAAGAGCCCGTACGTGTCGCTGCCCAACCTGCTGGCCCAGCGCCTGCTGGTACCGGAGCTGTTGCAGGACGCCGCTACCAGCGAAGCCCTGGCACAGACCCTGGCGCCGCTGGTCAAGGACGGCTCGCAGCAGACCGACAGCTTCGACCAGATCCACCGCACCTTGCGCCGCGACGCCTCCAATCAGGCGGCCGACGCGGTGCTCGCCCTGTTGAAGGACCGCTGAGATGCAGATGGGACTGGATTTCAACCTGGTTGAAGAGCTGGTAGCCGGCGTCGATGAAGTGGGCCGTGGCCCGCTGTGCGGCGCGGTGGTCACCGCGGCGGTCATTCTCGACCCGCGCCGACCGATCCTCGGCCTGAACGACTCGAAAAAGCTCACCGAGGCCAAGCGCGACGCGCTGTTCGACGAGATCTGCGAGAAGGCGCTGAGTTTCTGCATCGCTCGCGCCGAGGTCGAGGAAATCGACCGACTGAACATCCTCCATGCGACCATGCTGGCCATGCAGCGTGCGGTCGAAGGGTTGCACATCACACCGAAAATGGCGCTGATCGACGGCAACCGTTGCCCGAAGCTTTCGGTACCGGCTGCGCCTGTGGTCAAGGGTGACTCGCAGGTGCCGGCGATCGCCGCTGCATCGATCCTGGCGAAGGTCACCCGCGACCGCGAGATGAGCGCGTTCGAGCTGATCTACCCGGGTTATGGGATCGGCGGGCACAAGGGGTATCCGACTCCAGTGCACCTTGAGGCCCTGGCCCGGCTTGGGCCGACGCCCATTCATCGGCGTTCGTTCGCGCCGGTTCGGGCCGCATGGGAAGCCCGTGAAGGCATTTCCACTTCGCTGATCTGATCGGCGCCACTCATCGCGGGGCAAGCCCGCTCCCACGCCAAGCCTGCACTGGAATCGGCTGCGTGGGAGCGGGCTTGCCCCGCGATGCATTCTGCAACCAACCGCTGACCTCCAGGCGAGGCAAGCGAAGAGCAATACGCTACAATCCCGCCCTTGTCGTTCAGCACTGCTACAGGATCCTCCATGTCGGTCTCCTTCGTTCACCTTCGCGTGCACTCCGAATTCTCCCTGGTCGACGGCCTGGTGCGGATCAAGCCGCTGGCCAAGGCCCTGGCCGGGATGAACATGCCGGCGGTGGCAATCACCGACCAGAGCAACATGTGCTCGCTGGTGAAGTTCTACAAGACCGCCATGGGCGCCGGCATCAAGCCGATCTGCGGCGCCGACCTGTGGCTGGCCGGGGCCGATTCCGAGGCGCCGCTGTCGCGCATCTGCTTCCTGGCCATGAATCCCAAGGGCTATCGCAACCTCACCGAGCTGATCTCCCGAGGCTGGACCGACGGCCAGCGCAACGGCCTGGTGATCATCCAGCGCGACTGGATTGCCCCGGCCAGCGAGGGGCTGATCGCCCTGTCGGCAGGCAAGGAAGGCGATATTGGCGTGGCCCTGATGGCCGGTCGCCAGGACGAAGCCGAAGCCCTGCTCGGCGACTGGATGGGCATGTTCCCGGACCGCTTCTATGTCGAGTTGCAGCGTACCAATCGCGCCGGTGACGAAGAGTACGTGCACGCCGCCGTGGCCCTGGCCGACAAGCTCGGCGCCCCGCTGGTTGCGACCAACGACGTGCGCTTCATCAAACAGTCGGATTTCGACGCCCACGAGACCCGCGTGTGCATTGGCGAGGGCTGGACCCTCGACGACCCGCGCCGCCCGCGCGGCTACAGTGACCAGCAGTACCTCAAGTCGCCCGAAGAGATGGCCGAGCTGTTCAGCGACCTGCCGGACGCCATCGCCAACACCGTGGAGATCGCCAAGCGCTGCAACATCACCGTGCAGCTGGGCAAATACTTCCTCCCCGATTTCCCGACGCCCAACGGCATGGGCATCGACGACTACCTGCGTCACGTCTCCCACGAAGGCCTGGAGGAGCGCCTGGCGGTGCTTTGGCCGAAAGAGACCACGCCCAATTACGAAGAGAAGCGCCAGGTCTACCTGGACCGCCTGAAGTTCGAGCTGGACATCATCATCCAGATGGGCTTCCCCGGTTACTTCCTGATCGTTATGGACTTCATCAAGTGGGCGAAGAACAACGACGTGCCGGTTGGCCCGGGCCGGGGCTCGGGTGCCGGCTCGCTGGTGGCCTATGTACTGAAGATCACCGACCTCGACCCGCTGGCCTATGACCTGCTGTTCGAGCGCTTCCTGAACCCAGAACGTATTTCCATGCCTGACTTCGACGTCGACTTCTGCATGGATGGCCGTGACCGGGTGATCGACTACGTGGCCGAAGCCTACGGCCGCAACGCGGTGAGCCAGATCATCACCTTCGGCACCATGGCCGCCAAGGCGGTGGTGCGCGACGTGGCGCGGGTGCAAGGCAAGTCCTACGGCTTGGCCGACCGCCTGTCGAAGATGATCCCGTTCGAAGTGGGCATGACCCTGGAGAAGGCCTACGAGCAGGAAGAGATCCTGCGCGACTTCCTCAAGGGCGACGAGGATGCCCGCGAGATCTGGGACATGGCGCTCAAGCTCGAAGGTGTCACCCGCGGTACCGGCAAGCACGCCGGTGGCGTGGTGATCGCGCCGACCAAGCTCACTGACTTCTCACCGATTGCCTGTGACGAAGAGGGCGGTGGCCTGGTGACCCAGTTCGACAAGGACGACGTCGAGGCTGCGGGCCTGGTGAAGTTCGACTTCCTCGGCCTGCGGACCCTGACCATCATCAAGTGGGCGATGGAGATCATCAACCGCGAGCAGGCCAAGAAGAACCTGCCCGACGTCAACATCGACTTCATCCCGCTGGACGACCGCAAGACTTACGAGCTGCTGCAGAAAGCCGAAACCACGGCGGTGTTCCAGCTCGAATCCCGGGGCATGAAGGAGCTGATCAAGAAGCTCAAGCCCGACTGCCTGGAAGACCTCATCGCACTGGTGGCGCTGTTCCGTCCGGGCCCGTTGCAATCGGGCATGGTGGACGACTTCATCAACCGCAAGCACGGCCGGGCGGAACTGGCCTACCCGCACTCCGACTACCAGTACGAAGGTCTGAAACCGGTACTCGCGCCTACCTACGGCATCATCCTGTACCAGGAACAGGTGATGCAGATCGCCCAGGTGATGGCCGGCTACACCCTCGGTGGCGCCGACATGCTGCGCCGGGCCATGGGTAAGAAAAAGCCCGAGGAAATGGCCAAGCAGCGCGGTGGTTTTATCGAAGGCTGCGTGGCCAACAACATCGATGCGGACCTGGCCGGTAACATTTTCGACCTGGTAGAGAAATTCGCCGGCTACGGCTTCAACAAATCCCACTCCGCCGCCTACGGCCTGGTGTCGTACCAGACCGCCTGGCTGAAAACCCACTACCCGGCGCCGTTCATGGCCGCGGTGCTGTCGGCGGATATGCACAACACCGACAAGGTGGTGGTGCTGGTCGAGGAAGTGCGCAGCATGAAGCTGCGCCTGGACGCGCCGGACGTGAACTTCTCGGACTTCAAGTTCACCGTCAACAACGATGGCCGTATCGTCTATGGCCTGGGCGCGATCAAGGGCGTCGGCGAGGGGCCGGTGGAGGCAATCGTCGAGGCCCGCGCCCAGGGCGGCCCGTTCAAGGACCTGTTCGACTTCTGCGAGCGTATCGACCTCAAGCGGGTCAACAAGCGGACCCTCGACGCGCTGATCCGCAGTGGTGCGCTGGACCGCCTGGGGCCGCATTTCCATGACGAGATCAAGGCCTATCAGGCCAACATCGACATCAACCGTGCAACCTTGCTGTCGGCGCTGGGCGAGGCAGTCAAGGCTGCCGAGCAGGCCGCCCATACTGCGGACAGTGGTCACGTCGACCTGTTCGGCGGCATGTTCGACGAGGCGGATGTCGACGTCTACGCCAACCACCGCAAGGTGCGCGAGCTGACGCTCAAGGAACGCCTCAAGGGTGAAAAGGACACCCTTGGCCTGTACCTGACCGGCCACCCGATCGACGAATACGAGACCGAGATCCGCCGCTTCGCCCGCCAGCGCATCGTCGACCTCAAACCGGCCCGCGACACCCAGACCATCGCCGGCATGATCATTGCCCTGCGGGTGATGAAGAACAAAAAGGGTGACAAGATGGGCTTCGTCACCTTGGATGACCGTTCCGGGCGCATCGAGGCCTCGCTGTTCGCCGATGCCTTCATGGGCGCCCAGGCCCTGCTGCAGACCGACGCCATGGTGGTGGTGGAGGGGGAGGTGAGCAACGACGACTTCTCCGGCGGCCTGCGCCTGCGGGTCAAGACCGTGATGACCATGGAGGATGCCCGGACCAAGCTGGCCGAGAGCCTGCGCCTGAAGGTTGGTCACGACGCGCTCAAGGGCGATCGTCTGAAATGGCTGGGCGAGCTGATCACCCGGCACCGTGGTGGTTGCCCGATCACCCTGGAGTACACCGGCAGCGACGCCAAGGCCATGCTGCAGTTTGGCGACCAGTGGTCGATCGACCCGGCCGATGGGCTGATTCAGGCACTGCGTGACCAGTTCGGGCGTGAGAACGTCTTCCTGCAATACCGTTGAAACGACGCATTTTAATCTCGACCTTTATGCGCCTGATCCCTTAAGGTAAGGCGCCAAACGGATCAACCGGCCGGCCGCCTGGCCGTAGACCCAAGACGGAAGCCTATGAACCCGAATTTCCTCGATTTCGAACAGCCGATTGCCGACCTGCAAGCCAAGATCGAAGAGCTGCGCCTGGTGGGCAACGACAACTCGCTGAACATCAGCGATGAAATTGCCCGTCTGCAGGACAAGAGCAGCACCCTGACCGAGAGCATCTTCGGCAACCTGACCAGCTGGCAGATCGCCCGTCTGGCCCGTCACCCGCGCCGCCCGTACACCCTCGATTACATCGACCACATCTTCACCGAGTTCGAGGAGCTGCACGGCGACCGTCACTTTGCCGACGACGCCGCGATCGTCGGTGGCACCGCGCGCCTGAACGACAAGCCGGTCATGGTCATCGGTCACCAGAAGGGCCGTGAGGTGCGCGAAAAGGTACGCCGCAACTTCGGCATGCCGCGCCCTGAAGGCTACCGCAAGGCCTGTCGCCTGATGGAAATGGCTGAGCGTTTCAAGATGCCGATCCTGACCTTCATCGACACCCCGGGTGCCTACCCGGGCATCGACGCCGAAGAGCGCAACCAGAGCGAGGCCATTGCCTGGAACCTGCGCGTGATGGCGCGCCTGAAGACGCCGATCATCGCCACCGTGATTGGTGAGGGTGGTTCCGGCGGCGCACTGGCCATCGGCGTGTGCGACCAGCTGAACATGCTGCAGTACTCCACCTACTCGGTGATCTCGCCGGAAGGTTGCGCCTCGATCCTGTGGAAGACCGCCGACCGCGCGGCCGATGCCGCCGAGGCCATGGGCGTGACCGCCGAGCGCCTGAAGAGCCTGAATATCGTCGACAAGGTCATCCCCGAGCCGCTGGGCGGCGCCCACCGCGATCCGGCGAAGATGGCGGCCAATGTTCGCGCCGATCTGATCGAACAGCTGGACATGCTCGGCAAGCTCGACAACGACGCGCTGCTCAAGCGCCGTTACGATCGCCTGATGAGCTACGGCCTCTGATGGATTCCGGGGGGCCGCTTCGCGGCCCTTTCGCGACACAAGGCCGCTCCCACAGGATTGCGCAGTATTCGAAACTGACGCCATCTTGTGGGAGCGGCCTTGTGTCGCGAAAGGGGCGCAAGGCGCCCCCGGCGATCTCAAGTCCTGTGAGGCCCTGATGCTCAACCTCACCCCCTGGCTCAACGCCCCCGCCTGGTACGTCGCCTTCTCCGGTGGCCTGGACTCCACCGTCCTCCTGCACCAGCTCGCCGACTACACCCGCAACCACCCCGCGCCCCCTCTGCGCGCCATCCATGTCCATCACGGCCTGCAAGCCGCCGCCGATGCCTGGCCCGATCACTGCCGAGCGGTGTGTGCTGCACTGGGTGTCGAACTCGATGTGCTTCCTGTCCAGGTTGCCCCCGGTGCCAGCCTCGAACAGGCGGCCCGCAACGCCCGCTACGACGCCTTCGAAAAACGGCTGGGCCTAGGCGAAGTGCTGTTCACCGGCCAGCACCGTGACGATCAGGCCGAGACCCTGCTGTTTCGCTTGCTGCGCGGCGCCGGCCTGCGTGGCTTGTCCGCCATGCCGCAACAGCGGCCGCTAGGGCAGGGCAGCCTGGTGCGCCCATTGCTGGGGCTGTCGCGCCAGCAACTGCAGACCTACGCCGACATGCACGGGCTAGTATGGGTCGACGACCCTTCCAATAGCGATACAGCCTTTGCCCGCAACTTCCTGCGCGGCGAGGTCTTCCCAATCCTGCGCCAGCGCTGGCCACAGGCCGAAGCCAATCTGGCACGCAGTGCCGAACACCTGGGCGAGGCGATGGGCCTGCTGGACGAACTGGCCGCCAGCGACCTGGCGATCGCCTGTGACAATGCGCCGCTGCCCTGGCTGGAGCTGTATTCGCTCAGCCTCGAGGTGCTCGCCGCGATGTCCCCAGCGCGCCAGCGCAATGCCCTGCAGTTCTGGCTCAGCCAGCGCACCCGCCTGCCCGACAGCCGCCACTGGGCCGGTTGGAACGATCTGCGCGACGCGGCGGCCGATGCCTGCCCGGTCTGGCGCCTGACCGATGGCGAACTGCATCGCAGCCATGGACGTATCTGGTGGCTAAATGGCGTTTGGCTGGCTGCGGTGTCGGGTAATTACCCCTGGCTGGACAGCGGGCAACCGTTGCGCCTGCCGGGTAATGGCAGTGTCCGCCTGATGTCGGCCCCGTTGGGTGAAGGCCTGCACATCCGCTACCGCCAGGGCGGCGAGATCATGCAACTGCCTGGTCGCGGTCGGCGCGATCTCAAGCGCCTGCTCAACGAGCTGCAGGTCCCGCACTTCGTGCGCCCGCGACTGCCGCTGCTGTATCGCGGCGAGCAGTTGCTCGCGGTGGCCAACCTGCCCGAGCTGGCGCAGGCGGATTGTCAGTTGCACTGGCAGCCGCCGACGAACGTGCAAGGTTTGAGCTGAAGGGTACATTCGGGTAGACTACCCTCCCTTCTTGATACAGCTTCTGTGGGTTGCGCAAAATCACAGAGGTTGCCGATTACCAAGCAGTTTTTTGCTGGGCTGATTTCTTAAAATGACGAGCGAGCTCCATGCCGGGGACACCCCTGGTCTGTACAGACGCGGCAGTTTTTCGAGATGCACTGTGATTGACGCAGGTGATCGGGGGCTTCGGCCTTCCTTCGCTTTCTCCGGCGGCCCATGCCGCCTTAACGCAGACTTCTAGGGTTTTTCATGACGCGCTACATATTCGTCACGGGCGGTGTTGTTTCTTCATTGGGGAAAGGCATTGCCTCGGCTTCCCTGGCGGCCATCCTGGAAGCGCGGGGGCTCAAAGTCACCATGCTCAAGCTGGACCCGTACATCAACGTCGACCCGGGCACCATGAGCCCGTTCCAGCACGGTGAAGTATTCGTCACCCACGACGGCGCCGAGACCGACCTTGACCTGGGCCACTACGAGCGGTTCATCCGCACCACGATGACCCAGAACAACAACTTCACCACCGGCCGCATCTACGAGCACGTGCTGCGCAAGGAACGCCGTGGTGATTACCTGGGCGCGACCATCCAGGTCATTCCGCACATCACCGACGAGATCAAGCGCCGCATCATCAAGGGCGCCGGCGATGCCGACGTCGCGCTGGTCGAGATCGGCGGCACCGTGGGCGACATCGAGTCGCAACCGTTCCTCGAGGCGATCCGCCAGCTGCGCGTCGAAGTGGGCTCCAAGCGCGCCATGCTGATGCACCTGACCCTGGTCCCGTACATCGCCACTGCCGGCGAGACCAAGACCAAGCCGACCCAGCACTCGGTCAAGGAGTTGCGCTCCATCGGCCTGCAGCCCGATGTGCTGATCTGCCGCTCCGACCACCCGGTCGATGCCTCGTCGCGTCGCAAGATCGCGCTGTTCACCAACGTCGAAGAACGTGCGGTGATCTCGCTGGAAGACGTCGACACCATCTACAAGATCCCAGGCGTACTGCACGCCCAGGGCCTGGACGACTTCGTCGTCGAGCGCTTCGGCTTGCAGTGCAACAGCGCCGACCTGTCCGAGTGGGACAAGGTCGTCGATGCCAAGCTCAACCCTGAGCAGGAAGTGACCATCGCGATGGTCGGCAAGTACATGGAGCTGCTGGACGCGTACAAGTCGCTGATCGAAGCGATGAGCCACGCCGGCATCACCAACCGCACCAAGGTCAACCTGCGTTACATCGACTCCGAGGACATCGAGAACCAGGGCACCAGCCTGCTCGAAGGCGCCGATGCCATTCTGGTCCCGGGCGGTTTCGGCCTGCGCGGCGTCGAAGGCAAGATCACCGCGGTGCAATATGCCCGTGAGAACAAGGTCCCGTACCTGGGCATCTGCCTGGGCATGCAGGTGGCCGTGATCGAGTTCGCCCGCAACGTGATGGGTTGGAAAGACGCCAACTCCACCGAGTTCGACCGCAACAGCGGCCACCCGGTTGTCGGCCTGATCACCGAATGGGCCGATGCCACCGGCGCGGTCGAGACCCGTACCGAAGCCTCCGACCTGGGCGGCACCATGCGCCTGGGCGCCCAGGACTGCCAGCTGGCGGCCGGCTCCAAGGTTCACGACTGCTACGGCAAGGACGTGATCACCGAGCGCCACCGTCACCGTTACGAAGTCAACAACGTCCTGCTGCCGCAACTGGTCGACGCCGGCCTGGTGGTTTCCGGCCGTTCCGAGGACGGCGCGCTGGTCGAAGTGGTCGAGTCCAAGGACCACCCTTGGTTCGTTGCTTGCCAGTTCCACCCGGAGTTCACCTCGACCCCGCGTGACGGCCACCCGCTGTTCAGCGGCTTCGTCAAGGCGGCCCTGGCACAGAAGAACAAGGCCTGATCCATGACTCAGAAGATCATTCGCGTCGGTAACATCGAGATCGCCAACGACAAGCCGTTCGTCCTGTTCGGCGGCATGAACGTCCTGGAGTCCCGTGACCTGGCCCTGAAGGTCTGCGAGGAGTACGTGCGGGTGACCGAGAAGCTCGGCATCCCGTACGTGTTCAAGGCCAGCTTCGACAAGGCCAACCGTTCGTCGGTCAACTCGTACCGCGGCCCCGGCATGGAAGAAGGCCTGAAGATCTTCGAGGAGATCAAGCAGACCTTCAATGTGCCGGTGATCACCGACGTGCACGAGCCCTACCAGTGCGAGCCGGTGGCCAAGGTGTGCGACATCATCCAGCTGCCGGCCTTCCTGTCGCGCCAGACCGACCTGGTCGTGGCGATGGCCAAGACCGGTGCCGTGATCAACATCAAGAAGGCGCAGTTCCTCGCGCCCCACGAGATGAAGCACATCCTCGCCAAGTGCGTCGAGGCAGGCAACGACCAGCTCATCCTCTGTGAGCGCGGTTCGAGCTTCGGCTACAACAACCTGGTCGTGGACATGCTCGGCTTCGGCATCATGAAGCAGTTCGAGTACCCGGTGTTCTTCGATGTGACCCATTCGTTGCAAACCCCAGGTGGTCGCGCCGACTCCGCCGGCGGCCGCCGCGCCCAGGTCACCGACCTGGCCAAGGCTGGCATGAGCCAGGGCTTGGCGGGCCTGTTCCTCGAGGCCCACCCGGATCCGGACAACGCCAAGTGCGACGGTCCGTGTGCCCTGCGCCTGGATAAGTTGGAGCCGTTCCTGGCCCAGCTCAAGCAATTGGACGACCTGGTGAAAAGTTTTCCGACGGTAGAAACCGCGTAAAGCTCGTTTCTCGGGTAAAGTACCGCCCGTTCCACCCCTGACCTTTCGGTCAGGGGCTCCCTTCGCCAGGCCTGCCCGTGCCATGTCGCCTGGTGAACGGCAAGAATTCCCAAAGCTGCGTTGTTTTCGTCAATTCTGGAGTGCTTACAACAATGGCAAAGATCGTCGACATCAAAGGTCGTGAAGTTCTCGATTCGCGTGGCAACCCCACTGTGGAAGCCGATGTACTGCTCGACAACGGCATCATCGGCAGCGCCTGCGCGCCGTCGGGTGCTTCCACTGGCTCGCGCGAAGCGCTGGAGCTGCGTGATGGCGACAAGAGCCGTTACCTGGGCAAGGGCGTGCTGAAGGCCGTCGGCAACATCAACGGCCCGATCCGTGACCTGCTGCTGGGCAAGGACCCGGCCGACCAGAAAGCCCTGGACCGTGCCATGATCGAGCTGGACGGTACCGAGAACAAGGCCAAGCTGGGCGCCAACGCCATCCTGGCAGTATCCCTGGCCGCCGCCAAGGCCGCCGCTCAGGACCTGGACCTGCCGCTGTACGCCCACATCGCCAACCTCAATGGCACCCCGGGCCAGTACTCCATGCCGGTGCCGATGATGAACATCATCAACGGCGGCGAGCACGCCGACAACAACGTCGACATCCAGGAGTTCATGGTGCAGCCGGTTGGCGCCAAGACCTTCTCCGATGGCCTGCGCATGGGCACCGAGATCTTCCACCACCTCAAGGCTGTACTGAAGGCCCGTGGCCTGAACACCGCCGTCGGTGACGAAGGTGGCTTCGCGCCGAACCTGGCTTCCAACGAAGACGCCCTGGCAGCCATTGCCGAAGCCGTCGAAAAGGCCGGCTACAAGCTGGGCACCGACGTGACCCTGGCCCTGGACTGCGCGGCTTCCGAATTCTATGAAGACGGCAAGTACAACCTGTCCGGTGAAGGCAAGTCGTTCGACGCCGAAGGCTTCGCCGAGTACCTGAAGGGCCTGACCGAGCGTTTCCCGATCATCTCGATCGAAGACGGCCTGGACGAGTCCGACTGGGCCGGTTGGAAGATCCTGACCGACAAGATCGGTGCCAAGGTGCAACTGGTTGGCGACGACCTGTTCGTGACCAACACCAAGATCCTCAAGGAAGGCATCGAGAAGGGCATCGGCAACTCGATCCTGATCAAGTTCAACCAGATCGGCTCGCTGACCGAGACCCTGGAAGCCATCCAGATGGCCAAGGCCGCCGGCTACACCGCGGTGATCTCGCACCGTTCCGGTGAAACCGAGGATTCGACCATCGCCGACCTGGCCGTGGGTACCGCAGCCGGTCAGATCAAGACCGGTTCGCTGTGCCGTTCCGACCGCGTCAGCAAGTACAACCAACTGCTGCGCATCGAAGAGCAACTGGGCGCCAAGGCTGTATATCGCGGTCGTGCCGAGTTTCGCGGCTGAGCAAGAGATGGTAAAAAGGCAGCAGCCGGGGCCGGCTGAACGTTCGTACTGATCGTTCGGTCGTTTCCACGGGTTTCTGTCGACGAAGCCTGGCCTCGGCCAGGCTTCGTGCTATCGGAAGCTCGCTGCGGCGGCCTTTTTTACCCTGGATATCTTCATGCGCAGTCCCTATTGGTTGTTCCTCGTCCTGCTCCTGCTGCTCGGCGGCCTGCAATATCGCCTTTGGGTAGGCAATGGCAGCCTGGCGCAAGTGACCGAACTCAAGCAGCAGATCGCCGACCAGCATGCGGAAAACGAGCGCCTGCTGGAGCGCAATCGCGTGCTCGACGCTGAAGTCCTGGAATTGAAGAAAGGTATGGAGACCGTGGAAGAACGGGCTCGTCATGAACTGGGGATGGTCAAGGAGGGCGAAACCCTCTACCAGCTGCCGCAGAAATGACACATGAACTGCCGGCCTTCTGGGCCGTGATTCCCGCCGCGGGCGTTGGTGCCCGCATGGCTGCCGACCGTCCCAAGCAGTACCTGCAACTGGGCGGGCAGACGATTCTCGAGCACAGCCTCGACTGTTTCCTCGACCATCCCATGCTCAAGGGCGTGGTGGTCAGCATTGCCGAACAAGACCCTTACTGGCCCGGCCTGCGCTGCGCCAGCGATCCACGCATCCAGCGCGCCCCGGGCGGTCGCGAGCGCGCCGATTCGGTGCTCAATGCGCTGTTGCTGCTGCACGCACAGGGTGCATCGGATGACGACTGGGTGCTGGTGCACGACGCCGCGCGGCCGAACCTGGCGCGCAGCGATCTGGACAAATTGCTGTCAGCCCTGGCTGAAGATCCCGTCGGCGGATTGCTCGCCGTTCCCGCCCGGGACACGCTCAAGCGTGCCGACGGCGAGGGCAGGGTGGCGGCCACGGTCGATCGCAGCACCGTCTGGCAGGCGTACACCCCGCAGATGTTCCGCCTTGGCATGCTGCATCGGGCGCTGGCCGAGTGCCTGGTATCCGATGTGGCGGTCACCGACGAGTCGTCGGCCATCGAATGGGCCGGTAATGCGCCGCGCCTGGTCGAAGGGCGCAGCGACAACATCAAGGTGACCCGTCCGGAAGACCTGGAGTGGCTGCGCCAGCGCTGGGCCGGGCGCCGCTGAGCGCCTGCGGGGGAGTGGTGCGATACTCCGGCAACTGTGCCAACCCTTCCTTCAGGTAGTCGACCAACCTGCGCACCTTCGGCGACAGATGCCGTTGCTGTGGATACAACGCCCACACCGCCGTATTCGGCGGCTGATGGCCCTCCAGCAACGACACCAGCGCGCCGCTGTGCAAATGCTCGAGCACGTAGTAGTCCGGCAACTGGCACAGCCCCATGCCTTGCAGCGCCGCGTCCAGCACCGCCTGGCCGCTGTTGCAGCGCCAGTTGCCCTGCACCCGCTGGCTGATCTCGCGTCCCTCCTGCTGCAGCGCCCACAGGTCCGAACTGCCCACCAGGCAGTTGTGCCGCGCCAGCTCCGACAGACTGTGCGGTCGACCATAGCGCTCCAGGTAGGCCGGCGACGCGCACAGGTACATGCGCCGAGGCGCCAGGCGCGTGGCCACCAGCCGCGAATCCTGCAGCCGTCCCAGGCGGATCGCCAGGTCCATGCCTTCGTGCAGCAGGTCGAGGGTACGGTTGCTCAGTTCCACCTCGACCCGCAACTGTGGGTACTGCGCCATGAAGCGTGTCACCAAGGGCACGATGAAGCGTTCGCCATAGGCCACCGCGCAGGTCATGCGCAGCAGGCCCTTGGGCTCGCTGGCCAGGTCGCCCATGGCCCGCAGCGCCTCCTCGCGGCCGTCCTGCAGGCGCTGGCAGTGCTGGAGAAAGGTCTGCCCGGCTTCGCTCAGGGTCACCCGCCGGGTGCTGCGGTACAGCAAACGTGTCTGCAGGCGTTCCTCCAGGCGGGCGATCTGCCGGCTGATGTGCGAGGACGACACCCCAAGTCGTTCGGCGGCGGCGGTGAACTGACCTGATTCGGCCACCGCGACGAACTCGTCGATGCCTTCCCAGCGGCTGCTCATGGATTATCCCTGTGTAGCAATAATGTTTTGTGAGTGGCTGGATTATTCATCAAAAGGCGGTGAATTACACTGCAAGCCAGCAACCCATACCTGTTCTGGAGACCTTTGATGATCAAGTCCCGCGCCGCCGTCGCCTTCGAGGCCAAGAAACCCCTGGAAATCGTCGAAGTGGACGTGGCCATGCCCAAGGCCGGCGAAGTGCTGCTGCGCGTTGTCGCCTCCGGTGTCTGCCACACCGACGCCTATACCCTGTCCGGCGCCGATCCGGAGGGCATCTTCCCGTCGATCCTTGGCCATGAGGGTGGTGCGATTGTCGAAGCCGTAGGCGAAGGCGTCACCTCGGTGGCGGTTGGTGACCATGTGATCCCGCTGTACACCCCGGAATGCGGCAAGTGCAAGTTCTGCCTGTCGGGCAAGACCAACCTGTGCCAGGCCATCCGCGCCACCCAAGGCAAAGGCCTGATGCCCGACGGCACCACCCGCTTCAGCTACAAGGGTCAGCAGCTGTTCCACTACATGGGCACCTCGACCTTCTCCGAGTACACCGTGCTGCCGGAAATCTCCGTGGCCAAGATCCAGAAGGAAGCTCCGCTGGAAAAGGTCTGCCTGCTCGGTTGCGGCGTGACCACCGGCATCGGCGCGGTACTCAACACCGCCAAGGTCAAGCCGGGTGACACCGTGGCCATCTTCGGCCTCGGCGGCATCGGCCTGTCGGCGGTGATCGGCGCGGTCAAGGCCAAGGCTTCGCGCATCATCGCCATCGACATCAACCCGGCCAAGTTCGAGATCGCCCGCCAACTGGGCGCCACCGACTGCATCAACCCGAAAGACTACGATCGCCCGATCCAGGAAGTGATCGTCGACCTCACCGACGGCGGCGTCGATTTCTCCTTCGAGTGCATCGGCAACGTGCAACTGATGCGCGCGGCGCTGGAGTGCTGCCACAAGGGCTGGGGCGAGTCGGTGATCATCGGCGTCGCCGGTGCCGGCCAGGAAATCGCCACCCGTCCGTTCCAGCTGGTCACCGGCCGCGTCTGGCGTGGTTCGGCCTTCGGCGGCGTGCGGGGTCGCAGCGAGCTGCCGAGCTACGTCGAGATGTCCGAGAAGGGCGAGATTCCGCTGGACACCTTCATCACCCACACCATGGGCCTGGAGGACATCAACAAGGCCTTCGACCTGATGCACGAAGGCAAGAGCATCCGCAGCGTGATCCACTTCTGAGGGCCTCGCCATGACCCTGGAAAATCTCTCCTGCCAGAAAAGCTTCGGCGGCTGGCACAAGCGTTACCGGCACAGCTCCAAGGTGCTCGGCTGCGACATGGTGTTCGCCGTGTACCTGCCGCCCCAGGCCGAGCAGGGCGAGAAGCTGCCGGTATTGTACTGGCTCAGCGGCCTGACCTGCACCGACGAGAACTTCATGCAGAAGGCCGGTGCCCAGCGCCTGGCCGCGGAACTCGGGCTGATCATCGTTGCCCCGGATACCAGCCCGCGTGGCGAGCAGGTGCCGGGCGACCCGGACGGCGCCTGGGACTTCGGCCTGGGCGCAGGGTTCTACCTCAATGCCACCCAGCAGCCCTGGGCCCAGCATTACCGGATGCACGACTACGTGGTGGAGGAGTTGCCGGCCCTGATCGAGGCGCACTTCCCGGCGTCGGACCAGCGCAGCATCAGCGGCCATTCCATGGGTGGGCATGGCGCGCTGGTCTGCGCCCTGCGCAACCCAGGGCGCTACCGTTCGGTGTCGGCGTTTTCGCCCATCAGCAATCCGATGGATTGCCCGTGGGGCGAGAAGGCGTTTTCCCGCTACCTGGGGGAGGACCGTGCGCGTTGGCGGGAGTGGGACGCCAGCGTGTTGCTGGCCGAGGCAGGGGAGTGCCCGCCGTTGCTGGTGGACCAGGGCGATCGCGATGACTTCCTCGAGAAGCAGCTCAAGCCGCAGGCGCTGGAGCAGGCGGCGCGCAAGGGTGGTCATGCGCTGACCCTGCGCCTGCAGCCGGGCTATGACCACAGCTACTACTTCATCGCCAGCTTCATCGATGAGCACCTGCGTCATCATGCGGTGGCGTTGGGCAGGGTCTGACACCGCCTGCAATTTCTGGGAGAGCTGGCTTGCCGGCGATGGGCTGCGAAGCAGCCCCATTACCTCAAAAGCAGGTAGAATCACGCCCTGACTCAATCAGGGCGTTTTTCTATGCGTATTGGCCACGGCTACGATGTCCACCGTTTCTGCGACGGTGATTTCATTACCTTGGGCGGGGTGCGTATCCCCCACAAGTTCGGCCTGCTGGCCCACTCCGACGGTGACGTGCTGCTGCACGCCCTGAGCGATGCCCTGCTCGGCGCTGCGGCGTTGGGCGACATCGGCAAGCATTTCCCTGACACCGACCCGCAGTTCAAGGGTGCCGACAGTCGCGTGCTGCTGCGCCACGTGGTCGCCGTCGTGCGCGACAAGGGCTGGAAGGTCGGCAACGTCGACGCCACCATCGTCGCCCAGGCGCCGAAGATGGCCCCGCATATCGAGACCATGCGCCAGCAGATCGCCGCAGACCTGCAGGTCGAACTCGACCAGGTCAACGTCAAGGCCACCACCGAAGAAAAGCTGGGCTTCACCGGCCGCGAGGAGGGCATCGCCGTTCACGCGGTCGCCCTGCTACTGCCAGCATGACCGAACTGGAACTGCTGGGGCCGCGGGCCTCGGGCGAAGCCTTGGGCACCGCCGTGCTCAAGGCGGTGGCCGAAGACTTCCAGGTCGATGAAGTCCTCGATATCCCGCTGTCGGGCCAGGGCGAACACCTGTGGCTGTGGGTCGAGAAGCGCGACCTCAACACCGAGGAAGCGGCCCGCCGCCTGGCCCGCGCCGCCGGTGTGCCGGTGCGCGCCATCAGCTATGCCGGCCTGAAGGACCGCCAAGCCTTGACACGCCAGTGGTTCAGCCTGCACCTGCCGGGCAAGGCCGACCCCGACCTGTCCCGCGCCGAGGACGACACCCTGCGGGTGCTCAAGCAGGTGCGCCATCAGCGCAAGCTGCAGCGTGGGGCGCATTCGGCCAATGGTTTCACCTTGCGCCTGACCGCGCTGCAGGCCGACCGCCCGGCCCTCGATGCCCGCCTGGAGCAACTCAAGCAGCAGGGTGTGCCTAATTACTTCGGCAGCCAGCGTTTCGGTCATGCCGGCGGCAACGTGCATGATGCCCAGGACTGGGCTGCACGCCAGGCATTGCCCGAGCAGCGCAACGTGCGCTCGCGGCTGTTGTCGGCCGGGCGCAGCTACCTGTTCAACCAGGTGCTGGCCGCCCGGGTGGCCGATGGCACCTGGCAGCGTGCCCAGGTCGGCGACCTGCTCGCGTTCACCGACAGTCGCAGTTTCTTCCCGGCAGGAGAGGGCGAGTGCAGCGATCCGCGCCTGGCCATTCTTGACTTGCATCCCACCGGCCCGCTGTGGGGCGAAGGGCAATCGCCTTGTGCCGGCGCGACCCAGGTGCTCGAGAGCGAAGTCGCCGCGCGTCATCCTGCGTTGTGCCAATGGCTGGCGCGAGCGGGCATGGATCACGAACGGCGCATCCTGCGGCTCCCTATTGGGCGTCTGTCGTGGCATTATCCCGAGCCTGATATCCTGCAACTGGAATTCGTCCTTCCGGCCGGATGCTTCGCCACCGTGGTGGTGCGCGAACTCGTCGATCTGGTGCCGGCAGGGCAGACGGACAGCCCATGCGTATTCTGATTTCGAATGACGACGGTGTTACCGCACCCGGCATCGCCGCGCTGCATGAAGCGCTGGCGGATTACGCCGAGTGCGTGGTGATTGCCCCGGATCAAGACAAGAGCGGCGCCGGCAGTTCGCTGACGCTTGATCGGCCGCTGCACCCGCAGACCCTGGCCAACGGTTTCATCAGCCTCAACGGCACGCCCACTGACTGCGTGCATCTGGGGCTCAACGGCCTGCTGCCGGAAACCCCCGACATGGTGGTGTCCGGCATCAACCTGGGCGCCAACCTGGGTGACGACGTGCTGTATTCCGGCACGGTCGCCGCCGCCCTGGAAGGGCGTTTCCTCGGCGGTACCTCGCTGGCCTTTTCGCTCCTGTCGCGCCTGCCCGACAACCTGCCGACTGCCGCCTATATCGCCCGGCGCCTGGTCGAGGCGCAGTCGCGCCTGGAGCTGCCACCGCGCACCGTGCTCAACGTCAATATCCCCAACCTGCCGCTGGAGCACATCCGTGGCATCCAGCTCACCCGCCTGGGACATCGGGCGCGTGCCGCGGCGCCGACCAAGGTGGTCAACCCGCGGGGCAAGGAAGGCTACTGGATCGCCGTGGCCGGCGATGCCGAGGACGGCGGGCCGGGTACCGATTTCCATGCAGTGATGCAAGGCTACGTGTCGATCACGCCGTTGCAGCTGGATCGCACCTTCAACGATGCCTTCGAGCGCCTCGACGGCTGGCTGGAGGGCGTGCTCTGATGCGCGAACAGGACGATCTGCAGCGTCGCGGCATCGGCATGACTTCCCAGCGTACCCGGGAGCGGCTGATCCAGCGCCTCTACGAAGAAGGCGTGTCGAACGCCAAGGTGCTCGAGGCCATTCGCCGCACTCCGCGCCACCTGTTCGTCGATGAAGCCCTGGCCCATCGGGCCTACGAGGACACGGCGCTGCCGATCGGCCATAACCAGACGATCTCCCAGCCGTTCATGGTCGCGCACATGAGCGAGCTGTTGCTGGAAGCCGGGCCCCTGGACAAGGTGCTGGAGATTGGCACCGGTTCGGGCTACCAGACGGCGATCCTGGCCCAACTGGTGGAACGGGTGTTTTCGGTTGAGCGGATCAAGGTCCTGCAGGATCGGGCCAAGGAGCGTCTGGTCGAGCTCAACCTGCGCAACGTGGTGTTCCGCTGGGGCGACGGCTGCGAAGGTTGGCCGGCGCTGGCGCCGTACAACGGCATCATCGTCACCGCGGTTGCGCCCGAGGTGCCCCAGGCACTGCTCGACCAGCTGGCACCGGGCGGGCGCATGGTGATCCCGGTCGGTCCGGCGGGGGAAACCCAGCAACTGATGCTGATCGTGCGTGAAGAACATGGTTTCTCGCGCCGGGTGCTCGGGGCCGTGCGCTTCGTGCCCCTGCTCAACGGCCCGCTGGCCTGAGTGGCGCAACGGAATATTTGCGTCGGCGACGAATTCTTGCGTCGGGCCCCTGTCTATCTGGCGTGGCGATATTCGTACACCGATCAGGCCAATTGCGAGTCACCCCTGGCAGGGTGGCTCGGTTATAATTGAAACAATATTGCATTTTGTATCGTCATTATTTGACAGCATGAGGGGAGCGCGGGTGGGTCACACAGGCATGCGGCAGCGCAAGGAACGGTCGGTATTGAAGCTTCTGGTGATTGCGCTGGCCATGGGTACCCTGTTGGCTGGCTGTTCCAGCACCAGCTCCAACGGCGCCCGCGTGGTCGATCGCAACAACACCGCGCCCAAGCGCCCGACAGTCACCTCGGGGCAGTACATCGTCAAGCCTGGGGATACGCTGTTCTCCATCGCCTTCCGCTATGGCTGGGACTACAAGGAGCTGGCGGCGCGCAACAACATTCCCGCCCCCTACACCATTCGCCCGGGTCAGCCGATTCGTTTCAGCAGCGGCGCCGGGGGTAGCACCACGATTGTCAGCAGCCCTTCTTCGTCGAGCAAGACCACCGTCATCCGCCGACCGGTCGCGACCACCGTACCGGCGACCGGTAATGGCAAAAGTGCCACTACTGCCTCTTCCACCACCTCGCAAACGGTTGCCCAGGTGCCCGCCGCAGAGCGCGCCGTGGGCGGTTGGACGTGGCCGGCGAACGGCGTGCTGATTGGTAAATTCGCTTCAAACGGTAGTTTGAATAAAGGCGTTGATATCGCCGGTGATTTGGGACAGCCTGTTTTTGCTGCGTCTGATGGAGCGGTGGTCTACGCCGGCAGTGGCTTGAGGGGCTATGGCGAGCTCATCATCATCAAACACAGCGATACCTACGTCAGTGCCTACGGTCACAACCGCAGGCTTTTGGTTCGGGAGGGGCAGCAGGTCAAGGCAGGGCAGACGATCGCAGAAATGGGGTCCACGGGCACTGATCGGGTGAAGCTGCATTTCGAGATTCGCCGCCAGGGCAAACCCGTCGATCCTCTCCAGTTCCTGCCACGCCGTTGATCAATGTCCCAGCCTGTTCCTTGGATGTAGAGGGGACAGGCTCCAGCGCTGCCATGGAAGGGTGACGCTCGAGTCTGAGTTCGAACTCAGCAAAGGACTATAACAATGGCTCTCAGCAAAGAAGTGCCGGAGTTTGACATCGACGATGACCTGCTTCTGATGGAGACAGGCATCGTTTTGGAAACGGATGTGGTGTCAGACGAACCTGCTGTACCTTCGGTTCGGACCAAGTCGAAACAGGGCGCGTCGCTCAAGCAGCACAAGTACATCGACTACAGTCGCGCACTTGATGCCACTCAACTGTATCTCAATGAAATCGGCTTCTCGCCCCTGCTTTCGCCAGAGGAAGAAGTGCATTTCGCGCGCCTGTCGCAAAAAGGCGACCCGGCCGGTCGCAAGCGCATGATCGAAAGCAACCTGCGCCTGGTGGTCAAGATCGCCCGCCGTTACGTCAATCGCGGCCTGTCGTTGCTCGACCTGATCGAGGAAGGCAACCTGGGCCTGATCCGTGCGGTGGAGAAATTCGACCCCGAGCGGGGCTTCCGTTTCTCGACCTACGCGACTTGGTGGATCCGCCAGACCATCGAGCGGGCGATCATGAACCAGACCCGCACCATTCGCCTGCCCATCCACGTGGTCAAGGAGCTCAACGTCTACCTGCGCGCTGCCCGTGAGCTGACGCAAAAGCTCGACCACGAGCCGTCGCCGGAAGAAATCGCCAGTCTGCTGGAGAAGCCGGTGGCCGAGGTCAAGCGCATGCTTGGCCTGAACGAGCGGGTGTCGTCGGTGGATGTCTCGCTCGGGCCTGACTCCGACAAGACGCTGCTCGACACGCTTACCGATGATCGCCCCACCGATCCGTGCGAACTGCTGCAGGACGACGACCTGTCGCAGAGCATCGACCAATGGCTGGGCGAGCTGACCGACAAGCAGCGCGAGGTGGTGGTGCGGCGTTTCGGCCTGCGTGGGCATGAAAGCAGCACCCTCGAGGATGTCGGCCTGGAGATCGGCCTGACCCGCGAGCGTGTGCGGCAGATCCAGGTTGAAGGCCTCAAGCGCCTGCGCGAGATCCTCGAGAAGAATGGCCTGTCCAGCGAGTCGCTGTTCCAGTAGTCACTGACGTGCGCCAGGCAAACGCCCCGACTTGTTCGGGGCGTTTGCGTTTTTTGCGCAGGCGCCAATCTGGTTGACTGACCTGACATCATTGAGGGGCCTTACTCACAACCCCATAGCCTGTCACCTGCGAAGTATTTATTTCTCCACCCTCGTAGCATCGCGTGTAAGCATTCGCTTACTCGTCATGTAAGCGATCGCTGTAGGGATCAGTAAATCAATGTCGTTTCCAGTGGCGTACTTTTTCTAACTATATGAAATATATAGGTTTTATAAATATCAAAAGATGTGTCGTCTGAATCATCCTGAGATATTCGTCGCTTGTTCCGTACCGGGGAATCGCTAGTATTCGAACTGTGTCAAGGGACAGACACAGGCCTTCAAGGATGACGGCCAGGGACATCGCGGGACGCGATTCATCAGTGGATGATGATTGGGACATACAGGGACTACGGAAAAAAATGTGGGCGGGTCAAACCGCCCCTTTTTTTTGCCTGTCGGAAATGAAAAAAGGCCCTTTCGGGCCTTTTCGCAACTGAACGCGATCAGCGCTCCAGATCGGCAATCTTGCCAGTCTTGCCGTCCCACGCTTCGGCGTCCGGCAGGGCGTCTTTCTTCTCGGTGATGTTCGGCCAGATCTCCGCCAGCTCGGCGTTCAGCTCGATGAAGTTCTCCATGCCGGACGGCACTTCGTCTTCCGAGAAAATCGCCTGAGCCGGGCACTCCGGCTCGCACAGCGCACAGTCAATGCACTCGTCCGGGTGAATCACCAGGAAGTTCGGGCCTTCGTAGAAGCAGTCCACCGGACAGACTTCCACGCAGTCGGTGTACTTGCATTTGATGCAGTTGTCGGTGACGACGAAGGTCATTTCTAATTCTCTCCTCAGGCGACGGCAGCTTGCCCTTCCTTACCAGGGCAGCGCGGTTCACGGTGCTGGCTGCAGGCCAGGCTAATAACCTGCAGTGCTCGCAAACCGCGCCGGATTCTACCAGCTTGCGCGGTGGGCCGTTATAACAGGTTTTTCAGTTGATATAGCATTTCGATAGCTTGGCGCGGCGTCATGTCGTCCAGGTCCAGCTTGCCCAGCTTCTCGATGGCCGGGTGTGGCAGGCTGGCGAACAGGTCGCTCTGGTGCGGCACGTGAGGCATGTTGTCGCGGGCCGGCATGACTGGCGCCTCGTGGGGCAGGCTGGCAGTCTCCAGCCGGCCCAGATGCTCGCGGGCGCGCTGGATCACCGCCGCCGGCACGCCCGCCAGTTGTGCCACGGCCAGGCCGTAGCTCTGGCTCGCCGGCCCCGGCAGGACGTGGTGCAGGAACACGATGCGTTCGTTGTGTTCGGTGGCGTTCAGGTGCACGTTGGCCACCAGTGGTTCGCTGTCCGGCAACACGGTGAGTTCGAAGTAGTGGGTGGCAAACAGCGTGTAGGCGCGCAGCTGGGCCAGGCGCTCGGCGGCGGCCCAGGCCAGCGACAGGCCATCGAAGGTGCTGGTGCCGCGGCCGACCTCGTCCATCAGCACCAGGCTGCGGTCGGTGGCATTGTGCAGGATGTTGGCAGTCTCGCTCATCTCGACCATGAAGGTCGAACGCCCGCCGGCAAGGTCGTCGCTGGAGCCGATACGGGTGAAAATGCGGTCGACCGGCGACAGTTCGCAGGCGGCGGCCGGGACGAAGCTGCCGATATGGGCCATCAGCACGATCAGGGCGGTCTGGCGCATGTAGGTGGACTTACCGCCCATGTTCGGGCCGGTGATGATCAGCATGCGCGTGCCGTTGTCCAGCCCGAGGTCGTTGGCCACGAACGGCGTGGTCAGCACCTGCTCGACCACCGGGTGACGACCCTGCTCGATGCGCAGGCACGGCTCGTCGACGAAGCTTGGGCAGTTCAGGTCCAGGTTCAGGGCGCGCTCGGCCAGGTTGCTCAGCACATCCAGTTCGGCCAGCGCGGCGGCGCTGTCCTGCAACGGCGCCAGGTGCTCGATCAGGGTTTCGAGCAGGGCGTCGTAGAGCATCTTCTCGCGGGCCAGGGCGCGGCTCTTGGCCGACAGCGCTTTGTCCTCGAACGCCTTGAGCTCGGGGGTGATGAAGCGTTCGGCCCCTTTGAGCGTCTGCCGGCGGATGTAGTCGACCGGCGCCTGCTCGGCCTGCTTGGTCGGCAGCTCGATGAAGTAGCCGTGCACGCGGTTGTAGCCGACCTTGAGGTTGGCCAGGCCCGTGCGGGCCTTCTCGCGGGCTTCCAGGTCGATCAGGAACTGGCCGGCGTTCTCGCTGATCGCCAGCAGCTCGTCCAGCTCGCTGTCGTAGCCGGTCTTGAGCACGCCACCGTCGCGGATCACCGCCGGCGGGTTGTCGATGATCGCCCGCTCCAGCAGGCCGGCCAGCTCCGGGTAGGTGCCGGTGATCGCGGCCAGCCGCGCCAGGTGCGGCGCTTCCAGCTCGGCCATGGCGTTCTGCAGCTCCGGCAGGGCGCCGAGGGCATCGCGCAGGCGTGCCAGGTCACGGGGACGGGCATTGCGCAGGCCGATTCGCGCCAGGATCCGCTCGATGTCGCCGATTTCCTTGAGCTGCGGTTGCAGCTTCTCGAAACGGTAGCCGTCGAGCAGGCATCGGATCGAATCCTGACGGGCCTTTAGCACCTTCAGATCGCGCAGCGGACGGTTCAGCCAGCGGGTCAGCAGTCGGCTGGCCATGGCGGTCTGGCAACGGTCGATGACCGATTGCAGGGTGTTGTCACGGCCACCGGCCAGGTTGATGTCCAGCTCCAGGTTGCGGCGGCTGGCGGCATCGAGGATGACCGTGTCGTCCATGCGCTCGTGGCGCAGGCTGCGCAAGTGGGGCAGGGCGGTGCGCTGGGTTTCCTTGGCGTAGGTCAGCAGGCAGCCGGCGGCGCCGATGGCCAGGGTCAGCTTGTCGCAGCCAAAGCCCTTGAGGTCCTGTGTGGCGAACTGCTGGCAGAGGCTTTTACGCGCCGTGTCGCGGTCGAAGTCCCACGGTGCGCGGCGGCGGGCGCCGGGGCGCTTCTCGGCCGGCAAGCCCTGCGGCCAGTCGTCGGGGATCAGCAGTTCCACCGGGTTGATACGCTCGAGTTCGGCCAGCAGGTTCTCCCAGCCCTTGATCTCCTGCACGGTGAAGTTGCCGCTGGTGATGTCCAGCACCGCCAGGCCGAACAGCCGCTCGTCACCCAGCAGGGCGGCGATCAAGTTGTCGCGGCGCTCATCGAGCAAGGCCTCGTCGCTGATCGTGCCCGGGGTGATGATGCGCACCACCTGGCGCTCCACCGGGCCCTTGCTGGTGGCCGGGTCGCCGATCTGTTCGCAGATCACCACCGATTCGCCGAGCTTCACCAGCTTGGCCAGGTAGCCTTCCAGCGAGTGGAACGGAATCCCGCACATGGGAATCGACTGGCCCGCGGACTGACCGCGGGCGGTCAGGGTGATATCCAGCAGTTTCGCGGCTTTCTTCGCATCTTCGTAGAAGATCTCGTAGAAATCGCCCATGCGGTAGAACATCAGCTGGTCCGGGTGCTGGTTTTTCAGCTTCCAGTACTGCTGCATCATCGGGGTGTGTGCGGAGAGATCAGACATTCAGGGCCTTACAGCGGGTGGTCTGGTGGCAAATTTCGAAACCGCTAATGGTACAGGCTTTTTCCGGTCGACGCAGGTCGGATGGGGTGGGGCAAATCTGCGCAGGTTGCCTGTTACAGGGCCCATTGCATTTTCGCTTCCACGGTTGCATTATGCGCATTATGCAAAAACGCAACGTAGCCTCCGTACTCAGAGAACTGCTCGCCCGCCACGGCCTGTCCCCTACAGAGCTGCATCGGCGCACGGGTGTGCCTCAATCCACCCTGTCGCGGATCCTCAGCGAGAAGATCGTCGATCCTTCGGACAAGCACGTCTCGAAGATCGCCGAGTACTTCGGCGTGAGCACCGACCAGTTGCGCGGCCGTGTCGAACTGGGCGAATCCCGTGACGCGGTCCCGCTCGCCCAGGGCCACGCGGCCCTGAGCGATATCAGCCTGTGGGACGATGAAACCCCCGTCGAGGACGACGAGGTCTCCGTTCCTTTTCTTCGTGAGGTCGAGTTGGCAGCAGGATCAGGAAGATTCGTCATCGAGGAAAGCGAGAACGCTCGCTTGCGCTTCGGCAAACGCAGCCTGCGCCACAATGGCGTGCAGTTCGACAACGCCAAGTGCGTGACGGTACGTGGCAACAGCATGCTGCCGGTGCTGCGCGATGGCGCCACGGTCGGAGTCAATACCGGTAAAAGCACCATCGGCGATATCATCGACGGTGACCTTTATGCCATCAACCACAATGGCCAGCTGCGGGTGAAACAAGTGTACCGCCTGCCCACCGGCATCCGCCTGCGCAGCTTCAACCGCGATGAGCACCCCGACGAGGACTACAGCTTCCAGCAGATGCAGGAAGAACAGATCAGCCTCCTCGGTCACGTTTTCTGGTGGGGCATGTACGCCCGTTGATCCCCGCGCCTCGATAGAAACCCGCCTCGGCGGGTTTTTTTTCGTCCTCAGAAACCCCCTACATCCACGTCGGATCAGGCCTCCATGCATAGGAGCAAAAGCTGATGCATAAAAATTTGAATTTGTGCATTGACTGCATATGCATGAATGCATAAAATGTACCCCAAGCCGGACGCAAACCGGTTGAGATACAGGCAGCGATGAACAGGCCTCGACTGTTCAGAGGGTTGGCAACTGGCCCGGGTGTGCAGCGTAAAGCACCACGATCAGTTATCCGGCGGGCAGGCGGCCGCGGTCGGAGTCACCAATTTGAAGCGCAACCGTACGGCGTCACCAGCCGTGGCCGACGGTTACACCGCGCATTACTGAAAAGCCTGCATAGCGGGCTTTTTGGAATGCCGAGTCAAGCCAATCACGATCCGCCGGCCTGTCGCCGGCGGGCAAACACACAGGAGACAGGAACGTGACGAACGAGCAACAGACGTTGCTGGAGATGCCGCTCTGGCTGGTGATCCTCCTGGCATTGCTGGGCGGACTTTCCGGCGAGATGTGGCGCGCCGACAAGGCCGGCGCCCGCGGCTGGGGGCTGCTCAGGCGGCTGGCGCTGCGCTCGGGGGCCTGCATGGTCTGCGGGGTGTCGACGGTCATGCTGCTGTACGCCAGCGGCATGTCGATCTGGAGTGCCAGCGCTTTTGGCTGCCTTACCGCCATGGCCGGCGCCGACGTGGCCATCGGCCTTTACGAGCGCTGGGCCGCTCGGCGGCTGGGGTTGGACGAACAGCCCGCGGCTGTACGCCAGGACGAAGAATGAACGTGGCAACAAGGAAGAAAAGCGAATGTTCAACGAGTTTCGCTGCGGTAAATGCAACCGCTTGCTGGCCCGCATCGGCGGGGCGGCGGTGGTCCAGATCAAGTGCTCGCGTTGCGCGACCTTGAACCACATGAAGGCCACGGGCCTCGACAACGTGCCGACGAGCGATCAGGACGGGCCGCAGAGTCCAGCTCCCCTTCAATCGATCCAGTAGGAGAAACACCATGGCAGGTCGTACCCGCATTCCTTTCAACGGCGTCGGCACTTCGGTGCTGCCCGCTTACCAGACCCTGTCGGCGGGCCAGTACCTGCTGTCGCCCAATCAGCGCTTCAAGCTGCTGCTGCAGGGCGATGGCAATTTGGTGATCCAGGACAACGGCGCCACCGTCTGGGTCGCCAATGAACAGCAACCTTTCAGCTCGACTATTCCCTTGCGCAACAAGAAGGCCCCGCTGGCCTTCTACGTTCAGTACGGCGCGTTCCTCGACGACTACTCGCGACGCCGGGTGTGGCTGACTGACAACAGCACCTTCACCAGCAACGACCAGTGGAACCGTACCCACCTGGTGCTGCAAGACGACGGCAATATCGTGCTGGTCGACTCGCTGGCGCTGTGGAACGGCACGCCGGCCATCCCGTTGGTGCCTGGCGCGATCGACTCGCTGCTGCTGGCACCTGGCTCCGAGCTGGTACAGGGCGTGGTGTACGGCGCGGGCGCCAGCAAGCTGGTGTTCCAGGGTGACGGTAATCTCGTGGCCTATGGCCCGAACGGCGCGGCCACCTGGAACGCCGGCACTCAAGGCAAGGGCGCCATGCGCGCGGTGTTCCAGGGTGACGGCAACCTGGTGGTCTACGGTGCCGGCAATGCGGTGCTGTGGCACTCGCATACCGGCGGCCATGCCAGCGCTGTGCTGCGCCTGCAGGCCAACGGCAGCATCGCCATCCTCGACGAGAAACCGGTATGGGCGCGCTTCGGCTTCCAGCCGACCTATCGCCATATCCGCAAGATCAACCCTGACCAGAAGCCGATCGACATCTGGACCTGGCACTTCTGAGTCGAGCGCCGGGCCTTAACGGGCCCGGCCTTCGTCGAACCGAGCGTTCAAGGAGCACAAGCATGAGCGAACTGGCCCAGTTGTACGCGGCCGTCACCTCCACCCTGCGGGCGACGTTGCCGGCCTTCGCCACGGTCGCCACGGAGGGCGACGTCACGCTCGAACCAGCCTTGCCGGCCTTGGTCCATGGCGTGTTGCGCATGCGTGGCGACGAGGCGCTGCGGGACGGTCGCTCATTGCTGATGGCGACCTTCGAGGCCCGCGTCACCGCCCAGGGCACCCCCGCGCAGGCACGGACGCAGGCCGGCGTGCTGGCGGCGCAGCTGATCGATGTGCTGCGCCAGCAGTCCTGGGGGCTTGATTACGTCGAGGGCGCACGGGACATCCTCGCCGAAGCCGAGGGTACTTCCTGGCGGGTGCAATGGGAGCAACCGGTCCTGCTGGGCAGTGTCCAGTGGCCCTGGCCCGACCAGCCGGCGGGCAGCCTGATGCTGGGCTTCGCGCCGGACACCGGGCCCGGCAACCAGGACAAGTACCTGTCACCGGAGGACCTGGCATGAGCTACGCCAGCGCCATGCACGATCGCATGCTGGCCAGCCTGGTGATTCCCTGCCGGGTAGTGGCGGTGGACCTGGCCGCGGCCCGGGTACGGGTGTCCGACGGCGGCGGCTGGACCAGCGCCTGGGTGCGCTGGCATGCCCAGGCTGCCGGCAAGGCCCGCCATTGGCGGGCACCGAGCCTGGACGAGCAGGGCGTGTTGATCAGCCCCAGCGGCGAACCGGCCTTGGGCACCTTCGTCCCGGGGTTGTACGGCAATGCCGGGGCGGCGCCGGACAACCGCGACCATGTCGAGGTCTGGCGCTTCGACGATGGCGGCTCACTGGCCTACGACTGGCAGGCCAAACGTTATGACATCCAACTGCCCAGCGGCCAGGCCACGGTCAAGGTCGGCGCCAGTACCCTGGTGGTCAGCGACAACGCCATCACTCTCGACGCCGCGTCGATCACCCTGACCGGCAAGGTTGCCATCAACGGCCCGCTGACGGTCAGCGGCGACATCAACGGCGGTGGCCGGATCATCGACACGGCCGGCAACACCGCCAACCACAAGCACTGAACCAAGGCCTGTACGAAATGTGTCTGCGCGAAGGCCAGACAAGGCGAAACGGGGGGAGGAACGGCCGGGGTCGCGCCCGACTGTACTGGAGTACATGAGCATTCCGAGCCCCGTTTCAACGCAGTATGGGCGAGTGCAGATACATTTCGTACAGAGCCCAAGGCCTTGAGCCCAGCAAGATCGCCATTGAGCGACATGAGCGCGGCATGTGCCGCGCCCCATCATTTCGACTCAAAAGGTAAAGCAACATGGAAGCAGTAAAAGTCGGCAAGCATTTCTTCAACGCCCACCCAACCGCCGTCAGCCAGGTCTTCAGCGCCGCGGACAACAAGGATGGCGTGTACCTGCGCACTGCCACCCTGTGCACCGGCGGCGGCATCCTCAACCTGTACACCGGCCCGAAGGCGCCGGCCTACCTCGGTGACATGAGCGTCCACGCCATCATGGGCGGGATCAACGGCGGCATTGATTCGCAGTACACCCTGCCTTATCAGCTGTTCATCCCGGCGGGTTACGGCCTGTGGACCGTCGCCAACAACGCCACGGCGGCCATCGCCCTGACCTACGACTTCGTCTCCTGAAACGGCTGTCCGGCTTTTCCGGGCAACCCTTTCCTGCCTGCCAGGTGATAACCATGCGCTATCCGAACAGGCTACCTGGAGCCTCAATTCCAGGAGGTGCCCCATGATCGGCATGGACCGCCGCACCGGCCAGCCCCTGTCGGGCGTGGCCCACCTGCGTCAATCCATCGAGGACATTCTCACCACGCCGTTGGGCAGCCGGCGCATGCGTCCGGAGTACGGCAGCCAGCTGCGCCGTTACGTCGACCTGCCGGTCAACGAAGGCTGGAAGAGTGCGGTGCAGGCCGAGGTGGCCAGGGCCCTGGGGCGCTGGGAGCCGCGGCTGAAGCTGGAGCGGGTCAAGGTCGTCGCGGTGCTCGATGGCCAGGTCAGCCTGGCCTTGAGCGGTCGTTACCTGGGGGATGACGCCCTGGTGGAGGTGACGGTATGAGCCAGGTCGACCTGTCGAAACTGCCCGCTCCGCAACTGCTTGAAGACCTCGATTTCGAGGCGCTGTACCAGGAGGACCTGGCCAGCTTCCGTGCCCAGCTGGGCGACGGCTGGACCGCCAATCTTGAAAGCGACCCTGTGACCAAGCTGCTCGAGGTCGGCGCGTACCGCAAACTGCTCAACCGGGCACGGATCAATGACGCGGCCAAGGCGCTGCTACTGGCCTATGCCCAGGGCAGCGATCTGGATCAGCTGGCGGCCAACGTCAGCCTGCAACGCCTGGTGATCCAGGCGGCGGACCCGGGCACGATTCCACCGACCGAGGCCGTGCTCGAATCCGACGACGCCCTGCGCGAACGGGTGCAACTGGTCTACGAAGGGCTGACCACCGCCGGTCCGCGTAACAGCTACATCCTCCATGCCCGCAACGCTTCGGGGCGGGTCGCCGACGCGACCGCCGAAAGCCCGTCGCCGGCGGTGGTGGACGTTACTGTGCTTAGCCTGGACAACGACGGCGTGGCCAGCCCCGAGCTGCTGGCGCAGGTAAACGCCTACCTCAACGACGACGATATTCGCCCGGTCGCCGACCGGGTCAATGTGCGCAGCGCCGAGGTGCTGCCGTACCGCGTCGAGGCAGTGCTGCACATGGCCGACAACGGCCCGGAGTTCGAGGCGATCCTCAGCGAATGCCGGCGCCGTCTCCAGGCCTGGGTCAATCCACGCCGACGCCTGGGCGTCGAGGTCGCCCGCTCCGGGATCGATGCGCAGTTGCACATTGATGGCGTAAGCCGTGTCGAGCTGGTCGGTTGGAGCGACATTCGCCCGAGCAAGGCCCAGGCCGCCTGGTGCACCGGCATCGTACTGCGGCGGGGAGGTTGATATGCAGAGTCTTCTGCCGCTCAACCGCACGCCGCTGGAGCGGGCCATCGAGGTGGCGGCCGACGAGGACCTCAAGGTCACGTTGCGCACCCTCTACAACCCCGACACCTGCCCGGCGCACCTGCTCTACCAGCTGGCCTGGGCCTGGTCGGTGGACCGCTGGGACGACAGCTGGAGCGAGGCGATCAAGCGCTCGGTGATCCGCTCGGCGTTCTTCGTCCATGCCCACAAGGGCACCCTCGGCGCTCTCCGGCGGGTGGTCGAGCCATTCGGCTACCTCATCGAGGTGCAGGAATGGTGGCAGACCCAGCCTGCCGGCGTACCGGGCACGTTTGCCCTGAAGGTCGGGGTGACCGACACCGGCATCAGCGAGGAAACCTACAACGAACTGTCGTCGCTGATCGACGACGCCCGGCCGGTCAGCCGCCACATGACCGGTCTGGCGATCAGTCTCGAAAGCCGTGGCGGTCTCTATTTCGGCTGCGCGCTGCAGGACGGCGACGAACTCGACGTCTACCCGCCGGCACCTCCTGACCTGATCGTCAGTGGCGCCATTGGTCGCGGCGGCCGGGAACACACAATCGATACCTTGGACATTGCACATGGTTGACCAGAATTCCCAGTTCTACGCCATCCTCACCAACGTGGGCGCGGCGAAACAGGCCAACGCGGATGCCTTGGGCATCCCGTGGAAAATCACCCAGATGGGCGTGGGCGATGCCAACGGCACCGACCCCACCCCTAACGCCACCCAGACCAGCCTGATCAACGAATGGCGCCGGGCGCCGCTGAACCAGTTGAAGGTGGACGACAAGAACAGCGCGATCATCGTCGCCGAGCAGGTCATCCCGGCGGATGTCGGCGGCAAGTGGATCCGCGAGATCGCGCTGTACGACGCCGATGGCGACATGGTCGCCGTAGCCAACTGCGCGCCGACCTATAAACCGTTGCTCAGCCAGGGCTCGGGGCGCACCCAGGTGGTGCGCATGAACCTGATCGTCAGCAGTGCCAGTAATGTGCAGTTGAAGATCGATCCGGCGGTGGTGCTGGCCACTCGCGAGTGGGTCACCGAGGAACTGGCGCGGCAGGATTTCAAGCATTCGGTGCAGGTGGCGACCACTGCCGCCATTACCTTGAGTGGACTGCAAACCATCGATGGGGTTGCATTGCAGGCGGGCACCCGGGTGTTGGTCAAGGATCAGGCGGCGGCCAAGGACAATGGTCTCTACCTAGTGGCCGCAGGCGCATGGACTCGCTGCAGTGATGCCGACAGCGATGCCAAGGTCACGCCTGGCCTGCTGGTGCTGGTCGAGAAGGGCGCGGCCAACGCTGATAGTGCCTGGCAGTTGGTCAGCGAAGGACCGATCAACCTGGGTGTCAGTGCCCAGGATTATGAAATGGCTTTTGGCCGTAGCGGAGTGACGGCTGGAACCTACCGTAGTGTCACGGTAGACAAGTATGGGCGAGTGAATGCCGCGTCCAACCCGACCACGGCAGCTGGATACGGATTGACGGATGTCTATACCAAGGGCCAGGTGGACACTGCACTGGCGCTCAAAGCGCCGCTTGCGAGCCCTGCATTGTCCGGCGTCCCGACTGCCCCTACCCCTACCAAGGGCACCAACACTACTCAGGTGGCCACTACCGCCTTTGTCTTGGGTGAGATACTGGGGCTGGTCGACTCCGCACCGGGCGCCCTCGACACGCTGAAGGAACTGGCAGCCGCGCTGGGCAACGATCCGAATTTCTCCGCCACGGTGCTCAAGGAGCTGGCGAAGAAAGCACCGCTGGAAAGCCCGGTATTTACTGGTACGCCCAAGGCGCCGTCGCCTGGCCCACTGGATGCCAGCCAGAACCTGGCGACCACGGACTTTGTGTATTCTGCGTTGCACGGCTCAGTTTCGGTGGACGTGGCTGGTGCAGGCGATTTCATCTTGGCCGACGATCAGGCGAGCAAAGGGATCATCTATTTGGTGGGCGCTTTGACCGGAGACCGTACGATCATCCTGCCAAGAGTAATGAGGCGTTATACGCTCCGCAATGCCACCTCTGGCGCGTTCAAACTCATGGTGAAAATGAGTGTAGGGGAGGGTGTTGAGATTACGCAGGGCAGGGTCTCGAATGTTTTCACCGGCAGTTCGAATACCTTTCTCGACCAGACCGATTTTATCAGTCCGGCGCTAACCGGTACGCCGATCGCTCCCAATGCAAACGTTGGCACTAGCACAGCCCAAATCGCTACAACAAAGCACGTTCGAGATACGTTGAACGCCTATGGGCTGGGGGCGACAAACACCGGTGCTGTTGGTAATTCTGGCCAACTGCCGACCTTGGCGTCGGGGCATTACTATTACCCCGCCGATTTCTCGCCTTATGGGGCCTATGCATTCGTGCAGCGTACTACCTATGCGGGTAATCGCGGTTTCGAGCTGGCAAACATTCCATACACCGATCGCTTTTGGGGCCGTGGCAGCAATGGCGACGGCACTTGGCGGCTTCCTGTCGAGCTGGCCCCGCTGGTTGGGCCTGCATTCGGTGGTACGCCGACAGCCCCGACGGCCCCGAAAGGTACAAACACAGCTCAGCTTGCCACCACGGGGTTTGTTCAGGTCGAGCTGGCCAACCGTCTGGTAGCTGGTGGTGGTGCCGTTACTCGGCAACAGCCGGTCCTGGCCTCGCCATTCCCCGGTGCATCTTATGATTCGAGCGCCCTTGTGCTCCGGGAAGCAAATGAGGCCGGCGGGGCCGATGATCGAGAGATTTTCGCGCCTGGACTCGGCTTTCATTGGTTTGGGCGAGTCGCTGGGAAACTCATCATGGACTCGGTGGGCAGACTGAAGTGGAACGGCAATCCGTTGCTGTTTGGAGCAGTTGCGAGTCAAGTTGAGGTAGACACCGGCAGCACTGATGTCAACGTCGTCACGCCTGCGAAGATGCGGCTCGGCTTCACCTTCATCAAGGCTGGTAGCGGTGGCAGTAATGCGATCAAGTTTCCTACCTGGTTAGGTGGGTTCATGGTTCAGTGGGGCGTCCACACAGCCAGTAGCGCAGACGCGGAAACGACGGTCACTTTCCCACTTGAGTTCAGTGTTGTTCCGGGCCTAGCCAGTATCCTCACTCACGATGGGGCGTTGGCTCAATCAACGATCGTTTCGCAAAGCCGATTGCTTACGACGACAGGCTTCCAGTCCCGGCGCGAGGATATCGTCAGCACGACGTCGCTGGTTGCACAGGTCCGCTGGATTGCGGTTGGTTTCTAAGGGAGGGAATCATGGAAATGTGGGCAAAATGGGTTGAGTACGACAGGCGGTTTAGCTTTTCACTGGATGACAACGGAGGGGCGTCAATCAGTGCTGAGCGTCATGGGGAACTGTTACGTGCAGAGGCCACCGGTCAGGTGCTGGTCCCAGGCGAAGGCGGCGTCCCGACAATCGTTGACCCTGTGCTGACGGAGGATGCTGTACGGGAAATTGGACGGCGTTGGCGCACTGCTGAGCTGAACTGCCATGAGTGGGTAGTCACGCGCCACCGCGATGAGATGGAACTGGGGCTGACACCGACGCTATCTGATGAGCAGTACACTGCGCTGCTGGTCTATCGCCAAGCGCTGCGTGACTGGCCGGCGGCCGATGCGTTCCCTGTCGTGACTGATCGTCCCGCAGCGCCGCCGTGGCTCGTTGAACTGACTGAATAACGCCCCGCATTGTCGGGGCTTTTCTTTGTGTGCGTTTCGGTACTCGCCGACGACACCTATTCAGGCCTCGCGATGCGAGGCCTTTTCATATCTGGAGATTTTATGAGTGGATTCTTCCACGGCGTCACCGTGACCAACGTCGACACCGGCGCCCGCAGCATCGCGCTGCCGTCGTCCTCGATCATCGGCCTGGTCGACACCTTCACCGAAGGCCCGGGCGTCACCGCCAAGGCCAATGACCTTATCCTGATCACCAGCGAGCGCGAAGCGGTCGCGGCGTTCGGCCAGGATGCGGCGATCACCAAGGCCTGCCGCGCGATCTACAGCCGCGCCAAGGCGGTCATCGTCGCCTGCGGCGTGGCCAAGCTCGAAGATGCCGCCGAGCAGACCTCGGCGATCATCGGCAACGTGCTGGCCGACGGCAAGCGCACCGGCCTGCAGGCGCTGCTCGACGGCAAGAGCCGCTTCAACGCCCAGCCGCGCCTGCTGGTCACCCCCAAGCACAGCGCCACCCAGGCCGTCGGCACCGCCCTGGTGGCCCTGGCCGACAAGCTGCGCGCCATCGCCATCATCGACGGCCCCAACACCACCGATGAAGCGGCCATTGCCTACGCCAAGAACTTCGGTGCCAAGCGCGCCTTCCTGGTCGATCCGGGCGTGCGCTACTGGGACAACGCCGAAGAGGCCACCGTCGACGCGCCGGGGTCGGCCTGGGTCGCCGGCCTGTTCGCCTTCACCGACCGCGAGTACGGCTTCTGGGCTTCGCCTTCGAACAAGGAGTTCGTCGGCATCACCGGCACCACCCGCGCCGTGGAGTTCCTCGATGGCGACGACACCTGCCGCGCCAACCTGCTGAACAACGCCAACATCGCCACCATCATCCGCGACGACGGCTTCCGCCTGTGGGGCAACCGCACCCTGTCGAGCGACCCGAAATGGGCCTTCGTCACCCGCGTGCGGACCATGGACATCGTGATGGACGCGATCCTCTACGGCCACAAGTGGGCCGTCGACCGCTCCATCACCGCCACCTACGTCAAGGACGTCACCGAAGGCCTGCAGGCCTTCATGCGCGACCTGAAGAACCAGGGCGCGATCATCAACTTCGAGGTCTTCGCCGATCCGGAACTGAACACCGCCAGCCAACTGGAGCAGGGCAAGGTGTACTGGAACATCCGCTTCACCGATGTGCCGCCTGCCGAAAACCCCAATTTCCGCGTCGAAGTCACCAACCAGTGGCTGACCGAAGTCCTCGATTCCGCCGCTTAAGGAGCGCATCCGCATGGCAATGATTCCCGAAACACTGGCCAACCTGAACCTGTTCGTCGATGGCGTCAGCTTCCAGGGCGACGTGCCCAGCCTGACCCTGCCCAAGCTTACCCTGAAGATGGAAGAGCACCGCCCCGGCGGCATGGACATGCCGGTCGAGATGGACCAGGGCATGGAGAAGCAGGAAGCCGCCTTCACCACCACCGGCGTGCGCCGCGAGTCGCTGAAGTTCTTCGGCCTGGCCGACGGCACCGCCTTCAACGGCACCTTCCGCGGCGCCTTCAAGGGCCTGAAGGGCAAGATCAACCCGGTCATCGTCACCCTACGCGGCTCGCTGAAAGAGATCGACATGGGGGACTGGAAGTCCGGCGACAAGGCCGAGATCAAGCACAGCGTCGCCGTCACCTACTACAAGCTCGAAGTCGATGGCCGCCTGGTCTACGAAATCGACGCCCTGGGCATGAAGCGGGTGATCGACGGCGTCGACCAACTGGCCGCCCAGCGCGCCGCCCTGGGTCTTTAAGGAGAACGCTCGATGGCTCAAGCAAAAAAATTGCCGCAATGGCTGACCGTCGACGCCGAGCGCGTGACCGTGCGCCTGTCGCGCCCCAGCGAGGCCAACGGTGTGCAGGTCGACAGCCTGTCGCTGCGCGCACCGACCGTGCGTGACATCCGCAATGCCCAGGCCGGTGGCGTGGGCGATGACGAGCAGCGCGAACTGAACCTGTTCGCCTCGCTCGCCGAGGTTGGCGTCAAGGACCTCGAGGGCCTGGCCCTGAAGGACTACAGCCGCCTGCAGACTGGCTATTTTCGCCTGGTGCAGGACGACGAGGTTTGACCCTGCCCGGCAGAAGGCCGCCGCCAGGCGGCTGGCCAAGGAGCTGAACTTTTCCGCCAGCGAAATCATGACCATGTCGTACAGCGACATGGTCTGGTGGCTGGCGGAGTGACAAGGAGCAAGCCATGGCGAACACACAGGTGTTCACCCTCGGCGTCACCAGCGACCAGGCATTGGGCAGGTCCGTCGACAGCTTGCGTGGCCAGGTCGAGCGCCTGCGCAGGCAAGCGGACGGTACCCGGCTCGGGCGGTTGATCGGCGAGGTCATCCGCCTGGGGCTCGAGCTGGACAAGGTGGGCCAGGCCGAAAGGCAGCTGGATAACGACCAGGCATGGACACATAAGGCGCAGATCGACCGATTACGCCGTGAGGGGAACGAGGTCGAGCGCTTGCGCAGGCTTTACCTGTCACTTGGGCGCAAGCCGCTGGAACTGCGTGCGATGGCGGTGGCCTCGAGCGCGCCCACCGCCAAGGAGTCACCAGCCCCGACGTTGGAGCTGCGCAAGGCGGCCTTGCTGGAGGGGACGAGTCCCGCGCCACGGCCGGCCCGGGGTGATCCGCCCGAGGCGCGCAGCGCGGAGCAGGGGCGTGTGCCTCTGGAGTCGGCGAATGCGGGTTTGGCGGTGCTCAAGGCTGGAGCGGTCGGTGCCGGTACTGTCGCTGTAGCCGCTGGCACTGCCTGGGGAGCACGTTCGTATTATCAAAGCCGAACGTCCGAAAGACAAAGCGAGATCACCAAGGGCTTGAAGGAGAACGGTGGCAAGGCTGCCGCCAAGGGCCTCACCAAGCTTGGCTTGGTCATGCTCAAGGACAAGGGCGAGGACAAGGCCGAGGCCGCAGGCGCAGCGCTTGGAGGCGTACTCGGCAACCTGGGAGCGGAGCTCCTGGGCGGCCTGACCAAGAACAAGCAGATCCAGAAGTACGGTGGTGAGATCGGCGAAATGATCGGCGAAGGTGTCGGCGGATTTTTTGGCAAAAAAGTCTTCGGCTGGTTCTCCGATACGCCCGCCGCCAACGATGCACCAGGCAAGGACAAGGCCGCGGCTGACGCTTCAGCTCAACGTTCTGTCGATGCACCCGAGGGGACCGCCACGCCGTCAGAGCAGACCCAAAGCGCCGCACCCGAGAGCGCTGCTGCAACGCAAGAACGCCCCCCCGAAGGGCCCGCCAATGGCGCTCGGGAGATCGTGAAGGGCGGATTGATCGCGGCAGGCGCACTGGGCGGTACCGCGTTTGCCGCCTGGGGCGCGCGGACCTACCAAGGGCAATCTCCCGACCGACGCAGCGAGATCACCAGCGGTCTCAGGGAGAACGGTGGCAAGGCCGCCGCCAAGGGCGTCACAAAGCTTGGCCTGGCCGTGCTCAAGGACAAGAGCGAGGACCAGGCCGAGGCGGTAGGCGCCGCTTTTGGCAGTGTACTGGGAAGCTTTGGGGCGGAACTGCTCGGAGGTGTGACCAAGAACAAGCGGATCCAGAAGTACGGCGGTGAGATTGGCGAAATGATCGGTGAAGGTCTCGGCGGCCTGGCTGGCAAGACGCTCCATGGATTGTTCTCCGACAAGCCCACCGCCAACGACGCTCCTGCCGACAAGGCAAAGACTCCTGCCGCTCGCATGCCGAAAGCGGGTGACGATGCCGAGGAGCCGGAGGAAGAGGAGGAGGAAGAAGAGGTCGACGAAGCCGAGGACGAGGCGGCCTTCTTCGAGGCCCAGGAAGCTGTCCAGGACAGACCGCCAGCCGCCGCATCGGCAGCCAGCGCAGCCGGACTCGCCAGTACTGCATTCACGGGCCAGGTGGGCAGGGCGGTGGCCGGCAATGCCGGCGCCTCGGTGGCAAGGCGAGTGTTCAGGCGCATTCCTGGTGCCAACTTGCTCGACACCGGCCTGCAACTTGCCGAGACCTACAACAGCGACGCCCCCCCCGAGCAGAAACTCGAGGGATATGGCACCGCCGTCGGTGGCCTCGGAGGCGGTTTGGCCGGTGCTGCGGCAGGTGCCGCCATCGGTTCGGTGGTGCCGGTGATCGGCACCGCGATCGGCGGCCTGATCGGTGGCGTGCTGGGCAGCATGGGTGGTGAAAGCATCGGTGGCTGGCTGGGCAAGGCGCTAGGTTCGGGCAAGGAAGAGCTCGCCGCCAAGCCGGGCCTGGGTGAGGCAGCACGGGTAATGGATAGCCCTGCGCCACAGCCGCCGCTACCCGCGCCACCGGTAGCGACGGCCACGCCAGCGGTCCCGCCCGCGCCGATCAACCAGCAATTCACCTTCACCGCCAACATGCCGGTCACGTTCAGCAACAGCCTCGATGACCCTTCGGTGTTGCAACAGCTGGAGGCCATCGCCCGTCGCCAGCTCGAGGAACTCATGCGCCAGGCCCGTTCCGCGCAGTTGGCCGACACCCCACATATCGCACTTTAAGGAGGATCCATGACCTATCTGGAGCAGCTGCAAGCCACGCTGCACGCCCTGGTCAAGGCGGGAGAGGCAGGGCGTCGGCGTGCCGACGCCATGCTCGATCCGATGAACGACGCGATCGTCCATATACAGGGCGCGGTGGGTGAGCTGGAAGGCTTGCCGGTGGTCGGCCCGATCATCGGGGCCAAGCTGCAGCGCACCATGCGCGCAATCACCAACGCCCAGGCCCGGGTTGCCAAGGTGGTGGCCAAGTACGACCAGGCGGTGGCGGTGGTGCGCCAGGTGCGTGATCGCATCGACGGCTTCGCCGCCCATGCCGCCAAGGCCGGTGCGGCGATTCGCCGTGTGGTGGGGGAGGTGCGCTCGACCGTCAATGGCGTGCTGTCGACGCTGGGTTTCGCGCCCGAGGCGACGCCGGCCGCCGAAGCGGTCAAGCCGTTCCCGCACTTGCTGGTGCTGCAACCGCTCAAGGCGGGCGCGGCGCCGTACTACTTCAACCTGGACACCGCCGCCTTCGACCAGCTGCGCCGACAGACGCGCTTTCGCTGGGCCGGGCAGGAGCGCCTGAGCCGCGCGAACGCCCAGCAGGCGGTCAGCCTGGGCGAGGAGAGCATCAACATCCGTGGCGCGATCTTCCCCGGGTTCAAGGGCGGCCTGGGCCAGTTGCAGACGCTGCGCAGCATCGGCCGCCAGCTGCTGCCGCTGTCATTGACCACCGGTTACGGCGAGGTGCTCGGCACCTGGTGCCTGACCAGCATCGAGGAGGAGCAGAGCGTCCTGCTGGCCGGCGGCATTCCGCGCAAACAAGGGTTTTCACTGGAGTTCGTGAGCTATGGCCAAGACCTGCACAACGTCTGAGGGCGACCTGCTCGATACGCTCTGCCAGCACTACTACGGCCACTTGGCCGGTACGGTCGAGGCCGTGCTGGATGCCAACCAGGGGCTGGCGGACGAGGCGCAGCCGTTTCGCGCCGGGGTGAGGATCCTGTTGCCGGAACTGCCGATGACGACGAGCGATACCGTGCAACTGTGGGACTGATCTGGAGCCTCAATCGTGCAACCCCAATTTCGTATCACCGCCGATGGCAACGATATTACCACCCTGATCAACGACCGTTTGCTGCTGCTGCGCACCACCGACAAGCCGGGCCTGGAGTCCGATGAGTTCGAACTGCGCCTCGATGCGCGGGACGGCGTCCTGGCCTTGCCAGCCAGGGGCGCAATGCTCGAAGTGCACCTGGGTTACGCCGGGCAGCCATTGAACCGCCTGGGCCGCTACACCGTGGACGAGGTCGAGCTGTCCGGACCGCCGGACACCCTGGTGATCCGCGGCAAGGCCAGCGACCTGCGTGGCAGCGGCAAGACCATCCGCAGCGGCAGCTGGGAGAACGCGACGCTGCAGCGCATCGTCGCCGAGATCGGTGCCCGCAATGGCTGGCAGGCGGTGTGCCCGGTGGCCGTGCAGGTGCCGCGGGTCGACCAGTACAGCGAGTCGGACTTCAACTTCATCACCCGCCTGGCGCGCCTGCACGACTGCACCGCCAAGCTCGCCAACGGTCAGCTGCTGGTGCTGCCGCGCCAGGGCGGTCAGAGTGCCAGCGGCAAGCCCCTAGGGGTGATCGGCATTGCCCGCAACGAGGTCAGCCAGTGGCAGTTTCGCCTGGCTGACAAGAGTACCCACAAGGCCGTCAGGACCCGCCACCAGGACAGCGCCAGCGGGCGCCTGCAGGCGGTGGAACTGGTCAATGACGATGCGCCGGACGGCCTGCAGCCGGTCTACACCGACCGCCACCTGTACCCCAACCGCGCGGCGGCGGAGCAGGCAGCCCGCGCCCGGCTGGCCAGCTTCAACCGCGACACCGCCAGCGTGCGCCTGGACATGCCCGGGCGCACCGACCTGTTCGCCGAGCGCGGCATCGAGATCAGCGGCTTTCTCGCCGGGCTCGACGGACCCTACCTGGTGGAGTCGGTCGAGCAGGTGTTCACCAGCAGCGGTTGGCGCACCACGGTGCAGTGCAATGGTGGCAAGCAAGGCAAGGCCAAGGTCAAGGGGCCGGCACCGCGCCGAGCAGGCGCGGTGAAAGCCTAGCGCGCCTTTCACTGGTGCGGGCAAGGCATGACGCGTTGAGCGTAGCAGCGGGCTTGCCCCCCGAACACCGGCAAGTCTGGTGCCATGCACCGCGACGACGGCGTCGCGGGCCAAGCCCGCTCCGATGCTGCGCCTGAGTCTTGTTGCGCAGCCCATCCGAATCCGGAGCCTCCATGAAACCCAGTCTACTCAGCGCCCAACTGGCGCTTTGCCCAAGCTTGGGCGACACCGCCGTGGTCGGCCTCGACCTGGCGGCGATCGACAACCTCGCACCAAAACCCCAGCCGACCGCCTGCCTGCTGCTGACTGGCGAAGAGGCCGACCGCAACGACCTGCAGAACGCCACGCGGCAGAACCTGCGCGAGCGCTTCGAGGTGCTGTTGCTGCTCGACAGCAGCGCGCAGGGAACCGCCTCGGCCCTCGAACGGCTCGACAACCTGCGCGCCGAGCTGTGGTTGGCGCTGGTCGGTTGGAGACCCGCCCCCGGCCGCGAGCCGGTGGAATACGCCGGTGGCGAATTGCTGCGCTGCGACACGCGCCGTGTGCTGTATCGCCATCGTTTCATCGCCCCGCTGCAGCTCGGCCGCAGTCGGGCCAGCGAGCCCGCCGAGACCTGGCATGAACGCCAGCTCGACCAGCTGCCGCCGTTGTCCGGCGTCACCGTACGGGTCGACGCCATCGATCCGGCGGACCCGAACCTGCGTCAGCCAGGCCCCGACGGGCGCATCGAAATGACTTTCCAAGGAACCTTCAACCCATGACAGCACGCATCACCGTGATCCCGGCCACTGGCCGGGCGGTGCCGGATCCGCAATCCGGCGACCTGCTGCCCGCCGAGGGCCGCGATGTGCCGGACACCGTCTGGTGGCGCCGCCGCCTGGCGGATGGCGATGTGATCCTCAAGGCCGCCGAGGCGGTCAAATCTCAGGGAGCGAAATAATGTCGGTCGGATTCAGCAACATCCCCGCGGACATCCGTGTTCCGCTGTTCTACGCCGAGATGGACAACTCGGTGGCCAACAGTGCCTCTTCCAACCTGCGTCGGCTCATCGTCGCCCAGGTCAACGATAACGTCGGCGCCGAGCAGGCCGGCAAGTTAGTACTTGTACCAAGCCTGGCGGTGGCCAAGCAGATCGGCGGCCAGGGTTCGATGCTGGCGGCCATGTACGAGACCTGGCGCAAGGCCGACCCGCTGGGCGAGATCTGGTGCCTGCCGCTGCGCAACAGCGAAGGTGCGGTGGCCAAGGCCGAGGTCAAGGTCGAAGGCAGTGCCACCGAGGCGGGACTGGTCAACCTCTACGTGGGCGGCGTTCGGATCCAGGCCGGTGTGCTCCTGGGCAGCACCGCCGCCCAGGTGGCCAGCGCCCTGGCGCTGAAGATCAACGCCAGCCCCGATCTACCGGTGACCGCCTTGGCCAGCGCCGGCGTGCTGAGCCTGAGCTGCAAGTGGACCGGAGACAGCGGTAACGACATCGCCCTGCAGCTCAACCGTCTTGGCCTGAGCAACGGCGAGCAGACCCCGGCCGGCCTGGTGTTGACCGTCACCGTATTCGCCGGCGGCGCCGGCGTGCCAGATCAGGTCCAGGCCCTGGCAGCAGTGGGTGACGAGCCCTTCGAGTTTATCTGCCTGCCGTGGTCCGACAGCGCCAGCCTGGATGCCTGGAAACTGGCAATGGACGACAGCGCCGGTCGTTGGTCCTGGAGCCGTCAGTTGTATGGCCATGTCTATGGCGCCAAGCGGGGCACCGTCGGTACCCTGGTGGCCGCCGGCCAACTGCGCAACGACCAGCACGCCAGCCTACTGGCGGTCGAGCGCGGCGCGCCGCAACCGGTTTGGTTGCACGCGGCCAGTTTTGCCGCACGCTCGGCGGCGTTCATCAGTGCCGACGCCAGCCGCCCGACCCAGAGCGGCACCCTGCCAGGCCTGGAGCCGGCGCAGGCCAGCGAGCGCTTCAGCTTGAGCGAGCGCCAGTCGCTGCTCAGCTACGGCATCGCCACGGCGTACTACGAAGGTGGCTCGCTGCGCATCCAGCGGGCGATCACCACCTACCAGAAGAATGCCTACGGTCAGCCGGACAACTCCTATCTGGACAGCGAGACCCTGCATCAGTCGGCCTTCATCATCCGCCGCCTGCAGGGCGTGATCACCAGCAAGTACGGCCGTCACAAGCTGGCCAGCGACGGCACCCGCTTCGGCGCCGGCCAGCCGATCGTCACCCCGAGCACCCTGCGTGGCGAGTTGATCGCCCAGTACGCCAGGCTCGAACAGGAAGGGCAGGTGGAAAACGCCGAGCTGTTCGCCGAGCACCTGGTGGTGGAGCGTTCGAGCACCGACCCGAGCCGGGTCAACGTGCTGTTCCCGCCGGATTACGTCAATGGCCTGCGCGTGTTCGCGCTGCTCAACCAGTTCCGCCTGCAGTACGAAGACGCCGCCTGAGCCGCGTCCACCACCACCCAACCCGGCCCGCCCTGAGCGGGCCCGTTTTTATGGAGAGATGCCATGGGGCAGAAAATTGCGGGCACCTGCTACGTCAAGGTCGACGGTGCCCAACTGACCATCAAGGGCGGCTGCGAGGCACCACTGATGGAAGTGAACCGCACCACTCTGGTGCCTGGGTACTACAAGGAAGAGGAGCGACGCCCGTCGCTGAAGGTCACCGCGCTGCATACACCTGACTTCCCGCTGAAGAAGCTGGTCAACGGTACCGATATGACCATCACCTGCGAGTTCAGCAACGGCCGCGTCTATGTGCTGGCCGGTGCCTACCTGGTGGGCGAGCCGGTGAGCAAGGGCGACGACGCCGAAGTGGCTCTGGAGTTCGATGGCATCAAGGGGAGCTGGCAATGACCCAGGTACTCAAGCTCAGCGTGCCGCTGGAGGCTCACGGCGAAGTGCTCCAGGAGCTGGCCCTGCGCCGGCCGACGGTGCAGGAAGTGCGCGCCATCAAGGCGCTGCCGTACCGCATCGACAAGAGCGAGGAGGTCAGCCTGGACATGGATGTGGCGGCCAAGTACATCGCCGTCTGTGCCGGCATTCCGCCGTCGTCGGTCAACCAGATGGACCTGGCCGACCTCAACACCGCCAGCTGGGTCGTCGCCGGTTTTTTCATGAGTGCGGCGTCACCAGCATCGGCGCTCTGATCGCCATCGCCTACGACCTGGCCTGGTTCTGGCGGGTGGACCCCGAACGGATTCTGGCCAGGCCCCTGGACGTGCTGCGGGAATCCCTGGAGCACGCGCAACGGATCAATGCGATGCAGCAGGTACCATGATGGCAGATCAACTACAGCTCAATTCGCTGGTGCTCGACGCCCGGCGCCTGGCGGTCAACCTGGTGCAGGTCAACCAGCAGGTCAGCCAGGTGGTGGCCCAGACACCCAAGGTCGAGGGGCTTTCCGATGCCCTGGAGAAGAGCAAGCTCGGCGAGCTGGACATTGGCGCCTTGCTCAAGGGGGAGGGCCTTGCGGCACCGTTCGTCAGTGGCATCAAGGCTGCCCTGGCGTTCGAGCAGCACATGCACGACCTGCAACTCGGGCCGGTCAAGGATGACCCGTTGGAGAACACCGGTCTGCAACGGGACGCGCTGGCGCAAATGCTGCCCGAGGCTGGCGTGCGGCAAGGCCAGGAAAGCCTCGAGCAGCTGCAAGGGGCGATCAAGGGCGTGACCCTGGCCTTCGGCCTGGCGTTGCTGCCGGCCTTCACGGCGGTGGCCCAGGCTTTGAAACCGCTGATCCAGGGCGTGGCCAGCCTGATCGTGGCCCACCCGCAACTGGTCGAGGGCGTTGCCGCTGCAGCGGCAGCCTTCACCGGCCTGCGAGTAGCGGCAACTTTGGCGCTGCTGGCATTCAATGCCACGCCCATCGGCCTGGTGGTCTCCGCCGTGGCCCTGGCGGTGGGGCTGATCGTGGCGTACTGGGAGCCGATCTCGGGCTTCTTCGCGGCAGTCGGCGAGCGTGTCGGCGCGGTTTTCCAGGCTATGGGGGCGGCGTTCGAGGCGCTTTTGCAATGGGACCCAATGGCGACGCTGCAGAGTGGCTGGAGCGCGCTGAGCGGTTTCTTCAGCGAACTCTGGGCGTCGACCCTGACGGGCCTGCAAAGCGCCTGGGGCATGCTCAAGGCGGTGCTGGCCTGGAGCCCGGTGGCACTGCTGTACAACAACTGGGGGAGTGTCGCGGGCTGGTTCGCCGATCTCGCAGGCCGGGTACAGTGGGCGTTCGCGCTGGCTTGGCAGGGGCTGCAGGCCGTGCTGGCCTGGAATCCACTGGTGCTGCTGTACGACAACTGGGGCGCCATCGTTGGCTGGCTGGGTGATCTGGCGGGCCAGGCCCTCGGTGTGCTGGCGCAAGGTTGGTCGACAATCGCCGGGCTATTCGAATGGTCGCCTCTAGCGGTGCTGAGCACGGCCTGGGGGACGGTCAGCGGTTTCTTCGGCGAACTGTGGGGCCAGTTGCTGGAGGGCATGGCGCCGATTCAGGATGCGCTGGCCAATCTGTTCACCGGCTCTCCACTGGAATGGCTGCAGCAATGGACTCCGGTGGCGGCCTGGCTGGGCGACTGGTGGGCGAAGCTTGCACCGATTGTCGAGCCGATCCGGGCGTTCTTCAGCGGCGCGTTTTCCGCCGTCTTCGATACTTTCGGCAAGCCGGGAGGCGACCAGCAGCCCGTAGCAGCGCCCGTCGGCGCTACACCTCTCAGCAGTCCGCTGGCTGGCGAAGGTGGCAGCGGACTGGTGCAGCAGACCGCCGAAGCCCGGCGGACATACCTCGACGGCAGCCTGCTGCTGCGTTTCGAGAACCCGCCCCCCGGCCTAGCGCTGGTCACCAGCCAGAGCAATCAACCCGGGCTGAACATCCGCTCCAACGTGGGCGTGCGTTCCCTGTCGCAAGGAGGTACCTATGAATCGTGACTGGACCGAGAGCCTGCTGCCGGCGAGCTTCGCTGGGGTCAAGTTCTGGGTCGAAAAGGCCAGCGTGCCGGTGGGGCGCAAGGGTGCATTGCACGAATACCCGCAGCGCGATCAGGCGTACTTCGAGAGTCTTGGCCGCCAGGCCCAGGTGCACGAGCTGACCGGCTTCATCGTCGGCGCGGACTGCTTCGCCCAACGTGACCGCCTGCTCGCCGCGCTGGCCAAGGGTAGCGGCGAATTGCTGCACCCCTGGTTGGGGCGGTTGCAGGTCAAAGTGGGCGAATGCACCCTGAGCCATGAGCGCAAGGCGGGCGGGATGGCCAGCCTGGTCATGAAGTTTCACCCGAATACGCCGCTCACCTACCCGAGTGCCCAGGTCAACACCCGGCGCCAGCTGGAGCAGGCCTCGCAGTCGTTGCTTGAAGTCGCCTTGGCGCGGTTTCAGGCGGCCATGACCCAGGTCGATCGGGCGCGGGTCAACCTGCAGGCCCTGCGCAATCGCCTTTCCGGTTTCTACAACCTGGTCAACCAGCAGCTCAAGCCGCTGCTGGTGACGCTCGGCAGCCTCGGCGCGCTGGTGGATTCGCTGGTCAATGCGCCAGGGGTACTGGGCGCGTTGCTAGGTAACTATTTCAGCGACCTGCAAGGCAGCCTGGGCAGCTTCGGCGGTGCCTCCTCCGATGCGCCGGGCAGCCCAGCTGCCGCCTTGAACCAGGCGCTGGGTCGTGGTTATCGCGGCGTGCTGGCCAGCGCCACGCAACAGGCCGAAGCGGCGGCCGCGCTAGACACTCCGCCGCCGGGTGGCGGCAAGGATACCCAGCTCACCGCCCAGGCTTTGGGCGATTTGCTACAGGCGGCGATACTTGTGCAACTGGCGTTGCTGTTGGCGCGCATGCCGGTGAGCCCGCGCAGCGAATCCCTGCGCGAGACGCCGCCGCTGGCCGTGCAGCGCGTGCGACCGGTCGAGCGCGCTCAGGTGCCGGTGGCCGACGATGTGCGGGCCTTGCGCGAGCTGCTCGACGAGGTGATCTGGCAGGCCGCGCTCAAGGCCGACGCGGTCGACTACCAGGCCTTGAGCGACCTGCGTCGGCAACTGGATGCGCACCTGGACGCCGTGGCGGCCTCGGGCGTAAGTCTGGTCACGGTGCGGCCCGAGCAGCCGCTGCCGGCGCTGGTGCTGGCCTATCGGCGTTTCGCTGACGCCACCCGGGCCGGCGAGATCGTCCAGCGCAATCGGGTGCGTCACCCAGGCTTCGTGCCGTCGCAGCCGTTGCAGATGGCGAGGGACTGAACCATGGGCGATCCTCGCAATGCCGTGACCCTCAGCGTCAACGGCCTGGACTACGGCGGCTGGACCAGCGTCAGCATCAGCGCCGGCTTCGAGCAGCAGGCGCGTAGCTTCAAGCTCGGCATCACCTGGCAATGGCCGGGGCAGGGCGCGGCGGTGCGCATCATGGCGGGCGACCGCTGCGAGTTGCGCATCGGGTCCGACCTGGTGTTGACCGGCTGGGTCTCGGCCACACCGATCAACCATGCCCACCAGCAGACAGGCTTGACGGTGCAGGGTGAGTCGCTGACCGTTGATCTGGTCGAGTGCTCGGCGATCAACCAGCCGGGCCAATGGCGCCAACAGCGCCTGGAGCAGATCGCCCAGGCGCTAGCCGCTCCCTACGGCGTGCGTGTGCGCAGTGAACTGGGATCACTCAAGCCGATCGCTCATCACGCCATCCAACCGGGCGAGACGGTGTTCCAATCACTGGATCGCCTGCTGACCGTGCAGACAGCCTATTCCACCGACGACGCCGAAGGACGGCTGGTACTGATTCGTCCGGGCAGCGGTGGGCAAGCCTGCGATGCCCTTGAGGTGGGCCGCAACGTGCTATCAGGCGGCGCCGCGCTCAGCCAGCAGAAGCGTTTCGCCGAATACCGTGTATGCGCCCAGCGCAAGGGCAAGGATGGCGAGGAAGCGCGCAAGGCCTGCGAGGTTCAGGCCACGGCCTTCGACCCAGCGGTGCGCCGACGGGTGCTGCTGATCAACGAAAGCCGTGCGATGAGCGAGACCGACGCCCAGCACCGCGTCGACTGGGAAGCCCGCAGCCGCGAGGCACAGACCTGGCAGGCGACCTACAAGGTGCAGGGCTGGCGGCAGTCCAACGGCGAGCTGTGGCGGCAGAACACCCTGGTGTGGGTCGTCGACCCGATTATTGGACTCCAGCGCTGGATGCTGATCGCCAAGGTCACCTACGACCTCGATGCCAATGGCTCGCTGACCACCCTCGAGGTAGCACCGCCGGCCAAGTTCGAACTCAACCCGACCGATCCGCAGCGGCCCGAGGCCGCAGCCGGCTGATCGGTCCCGACAGAGCACATCCCCATGAATCTATTAACGCGCATGCTGGCGCGCGGCAGCCTAGTGCTCGCCCATTCCGCCGGCAAGTTGCAACGCCTGCAGATGCGCCTGCTGGCGGGGGAGCTGCAGGACGACCTGGAGCACCTCGAGCCTTACGGCCTCACCAGCCATCCCCATCCTGGCGCCGAGGGGGTGGTTGCCTTCATTGGTGGCGACCGCTCCCACGGCGTGGTCCTGACCCTGAGCGACCGTCGTTACCGACTGCAGGCCTTGGCCCCAGGTGAGGTGGCGCTGTACACCGACGAAGGCGACCGCCTGCATTTCAAGCGCGGGCGGATCATCGATATCGACACCGCGACCCTGAACATCCGCGCCAGCACGGCGGTGAACATCGATTCGCCGCTGCTCAGCCACAGTGGCCGCATCGTCTCCAAGGGCGATCAGGTGGCCGCCGGCATCAGTCAGGTCCAGCACGTGCATGGCGGCGTGCAGGGCGGCAACGGCCAGACCGGGAGGCCGGCATGAGCCTGACTGCCATGACCCGGACGGGCCTGGAGCGCGCCGTACTGATCAGCCTGTTCAGTTGGCGCCGGGCGGCGCCGGACGACCCGCTCGACGACGAGCAGCGTCACGGCTGGTGGGGCGACAGCTACCCGAACGTGGCCGATGACCGTATCGGTTCGCGGCTGTGGCTGCTGCAACGGGTCAAGCTGACCGAGCAGACCCGCCGCGACGCCGAGTTCTATGCCCGCGAGGCCTTGCACTGGCTGGTCGACGACGGCCACTGCCGCGCGATCGAGGTGCGCGGCGAACGTCGCGGCCTGCAGCGCCTGGCCTTGCACACCACATTGGTGCTCGCTGACGGCGAGCGCCTGGAGATCAACCTGGGAGACAGCTGGCAGGTGAACTATGCCCTTTGAAACGCCAAACCTGGCGCAACTGATCGACCGCACCCAGAACGACCTGGGCCGCGTGCCGCTACGCCGGGCCGATGCCCAGGTGCTGGCCCGGGCCATCAGCGGTGCCGCCTATGGCCTATACGGCTACATGGACTGGATCGCCGAGCAGATCCTCCCGGACAGCGCCGACGAGGACACTCTCGAGCGCATGGCGACGCTGCGCCTGAAGCAACCGCGCAAGGCCGCCCAGCGCGCCACTGGCAGGGTGGCCTTCAATGCCATCGCTGGCGCGCGCCTGGAGCCCGACACATTGCTGCAGAGCGATGATGGACGCAGCTATCGCGTCAGCGAAACGCCGGTGCTGGTGGCGGGTGTCAATCAAGTTGCGGTCGAGGCCCTCGATCCCGGCACCGTCGGCAATGCCGAGGCGGGGTTGGCGCTGTTCTCGGTACAGCCCGTAGCCGGTGTCGGCGGGCCCTTCACCGTGCTGGCGCCGGGCGTGCGCGGCGGGGTGGCGGTCGAGAGCCTCGAGGCCTTGCGGGCTCGGGTGATCCGCTCGTATCGGGTGATCCCCCATGGTGGTTCTGCCGACGACTACGTGACCTGGGCGCTGGAGTTCCCTGGCGTGACCCGCGCCTGGTGTCGGCGCAATTACCTGGGGCCGGGTACCGTGGGCGTGTTCGTGATGTGCGACGAGGATGCCGAGCCCTTGCCGGACGCCAGTCAACTGGCTGCGGTTAAGGCCTACATCGAGCCGCTGCGACCGGTCACCGCCGAAGTGCATGTGCTGGCGCCGACGCCCATCGCGGTGACCTACCGCCTGCGCCTGACCCCCGACAGCAGCGCCGTGCGCGCCGCGGTCGAGGCGCAGTTGGCCGACCTGCACAAGCGCGAGGCCGAACTGGGCGAACCGCTGCTGCTCAGCCACATCCGCGAGGCCATAAGCGGTGCCACCGGGGAGCGCGACCATCGCCTCGACTGGCCGAGCAGCGATGTGTCGGCGCAGCTCAACCAGTTGCTGGTGTATGGAGGTTGCCAATGGCTGGACTGAGAAACGCCGCTGACTATCACCAGCAACTGCGTGCGCTGTTGCCTGACGGCCCGGCCTGGGACCCGGAGCGGGTGCCGGAGCTGGATCAGGTGTTGGCCGGCACTGCTGAGGAGCTGGCGGGTCTGGACAGGCGCATCCGCGACCTTCAGTTCGAGATGGACCCGGCAACCTTTAGCGAGCTGGTGTCTGACTGGGAGCGGGTCATGCAGTTGCCCGATGCCTGCCTTGGGTCTTCGGCGGCGTTCGAGGATCGCCGCCTGGCCGTGCGCCAGCGCTTGCTGGCAGTGGGCGGTCAGCATATCGCCTATTACCTGGAGCTGGCCCAGGGCCAGGGCTATCCGTCGCCCGCCGTCACCGAGCACAGGGCACCGCGCTTCGGCCGTGTGCGCTTTGGCCGGGACTACTTCGGCACCTGGCAGGCGCAGTTCATGTGGACCTTGAACACTGGCGGGCGGCAGCGCCTGGGGCGGCGCTTCGGCGCCAGCTATTTCGGCGAGCGCTTCGGCGTCAACCCGGGTAATGCCCTGGAGTGCCTGATACGGCGCAGCGCACCGGCGCACACGCAGGTGCGGATCAACTACGACTAGAGGAGAGCAACGTGGATTATCCGAAAAGTGTTCCCAGCGTCGGGCTGGTGAACGGCAAGTTCGTTGATGAAAACCCCGCGACGGGGATGCCGGGGTCGCTGATTCCGGCGAGTTGGGGTAATGCGGTGACCGAGGAACTGGTCAACGCGATCTATGCCGCCGGTATCGTTCCGACGGAGAACCGCAATGATCAGCTGGTCCTGGCGATCAGGCAGTTGGCCAAACTGGACCCGATGCAGAAGTTTCCAGTCCAGGTGTATCGCAGGAACCTGATCATCAACGGCAACTTCGATTTCTGGCAGCGCGGGACCTTGAATCCTGCAACCAATATTGGCGGATACGTGGCCGACCGTTTCCGCTGTGACTGGGACGGCAACGCAGGAGTGGTCATCTCTCGTCAGGGCTTCACGCCGGGCCAGACCGAAGTGCCCAACGAACCAAGGTTTTTCTTGCGCTGGCACCAGACGATCGCCGGCACCGGCAGTACCCAGCACCTGATCAGCCAAGCCGTGGAGTCGGTGGGTACGCTCGCCGGCAAGAAGGCAACGCTGAGTTTCTGGGCCAGAAGTGATGCGCCTCGAAACATTTCTGTCAGCTTCAGGCAGACGTTCGGATCGGGAGGGTCGCCTTCGGCAGGTGTCAGCGTGGGGGCCGGTCAGTTAAACATCACCACCGTCTGGCAGAAATACATCGTTGCTGTGCAGCTGCCTTCCATCGCCGGCAAGTTAATGGGCAGCAATGGCAACGACTACCTGCGGGTCGAGTGGAACCTGCCGTTGAATGCCCTGCAGATGTTCGATCTTGCCCAGGTACAACTGGAGGAGGGGCCGGTCGAGACACCGTTCGAGCAACGCAGTGCGATGCAAGAACTCGCGCTGTGCCAGCGCTACTACGAGAAGACCTTCGAACTGAGCGCTAGGCCAGGTCACAACCAGGGATGGACTGGCGGCATGCTGGTGTCGTGGGTCTATGCCGGGCAGGCCAATTCGGCGTCGCAGCCCTATGCGCAATGGTCCTTCAAGGTCGAGAAGCGCGCAGTGCCCAGTGTCGCCCTGTATTCCCCGTTTGGAGGCACGGCAGGCCAGTGGCGCTCAGGCAGCGATGCCATTTCCTCGGGTAATGCCGCGGTGCTCTATGCCGGTACCCGTGGAACCCATGTCTACAACTCGGATGTCGCGGTCCCTTCGCAGGCCTACTACATCCATGCGACGGCCGATGCCGAACTCTGAGGATCAATCATGGCTTACCAACTGACCGAAAATCCCAATCTGGTGCTGCGACTTGAAGATGGTGCGACCGTTCCGTGTGGTCACCGATTCTGGGACGAATACGAAGCGTGGCTGGCGGCAGGCAACACGCCATCACCTGTCGAAAAGCCTGACGGCGCGTCGAACGAAAGGCATTGGCGTGATGCCCAGATCGCTCGGGTGCGATGGTTACGGGAGCGCCATATCGATGAGCAGGCGCGCGAGGAGGGCACGACCTTGACGGAGGATATGCACAAGGCGTTGCTGGACTACCTGCAAGCACTGCGTGACTGGCCGCAATCGATGGCTTACCCGGACCGCTCACAGCGTCCTGTAGAACCGCAGTGGTTGGCAGTGCAGCTGCTTGAGCAATGACGTCTATCGAGTATGGGCAATCAAGGTTGCCCTATCGTGGATGTTCTACTGTCCACACCGAAGACTTCCTGCTGTCGCCCGGAACTGACGGATGCCTGATGAGCTTTTCCCGGTGCACTTGAGCGTGTGCGCTTTCTATAGTCGGGAGCAGGCAAGGCATTACTTTCGCCGGGTCGTCCTGGCGCTGACACCACCAGGACCTCGCATATGTTCCACGACTTGCGCTGCGGCCAGTGCCACAAGCTGCTGGCCCGCGTCACCCCCGCCTCCGAGCTCCAGATCAAGTGCGGTCTTTGCCGCACCCTCAATCACGTGAAAGCCGCGCGCTTCGAGCCATCGCCCATGAGCGAGCCACAGGCGGCACCGGCCGCCTTTCGATCAGACCGCAATGGAGAATGCACCGATGCCGCTCACTGAACAGCAATTCAAGCAGATCTACCCGCTCGCCGGCCAACGCGTCGCCGCCTTCCTGCCGGCGCTGAACACGGCCATGGCCAACTGGGAGATCGACCACCCCAAACGCATTGCCGCGTTCCTGGCCCAGGTCGGCCATGAGTCCGGTCAGTTGCGCTACGTCAAGGAACTGGGCGGCGACCGCTATCTGGCCCGCTACGACACCGGCAGCCTGGCCTTGCGCCTGGGCAATACGCCCGAAGCCGACGGCGATGGCCAGCGCTATTGCGGCCGTGGCCTGATCCAGGTGACCGGACGCAACAACTACCAGGCCTGCAGCCGTGCGCTGTTCGGCGACGAACGCCTGCTGGCGCAACCGCAGATGCTCGAGCAGCCGCGCTGGGCCTGCGAATCGGCGGCCTGGTTCTGGCACTCGCGCGGGCTCAACGCCCTGGCCGACCAGGGGGAATTCAACCGCATTACCCGGCATATCAACGGCGGCCTGAACGGCTTGTCGGAACGCCTCGAACTGTGGGCGCGGGCGCGGGAGGTGCTGTGCTGAGCCGCCTGCAACTGGCGCTGTGCCTCGGGCTGATGGCGTTGTCCGCGGCACTGGCCTGGCAGCTGCAGGGCTGGCGCCTCGGACGTCAGCTGGCCGAGCAGGAACAGGCGCTGGTGCAGCAGCGCCTTGACCAGGCCGAAGCGCTGCACGGCCTGCTGCTCGCCGAACGCGATCAGCGCCAGGACCTCGAACAACGCCTGCATGACAGTGAAACGAAGCATTTCCAGGAGCTGACCAATGCCCAACAGACTCAGGCTCGCCTGCGTGACCGCCTTGCTACTGCCGATCTGCGCCTGTCGGTCCTGGTCGAGCGCGACACCGCCTGTGCCCCAGTGCCTGCCGCCGCCGGCGCCAGCGGCGTGGATCATGGCCCCGTACGCGCCCGACTTGACCCGGCGCATGCTCGACGAATTGTCGCCATCACCGACGAAGGCGACCGTGGACTGATCGCCCTGCGGGCGTGCCAGGCTTATGTGCGTGCACTGTCGCACTGATCTGCATTTCTTATCTTTTTTCCATGGCCGGCCTCACTTTCGTGGGGCCGGCCATTTTTCAAGCAAGCCAATTCAAGGAGTAGAGAATGGGCGAAAAGAACATCATCGTGGACCGTGGCATTCCCCCTTCGGGTTCCTCAGGTGGAGGGGGACGCGGTGGAAGTTCAACGGGAGGCATCACTATCCCTTTGGGTGTCAATGGTGAACCCTCCCACCATGCACTCAACGTTGCCGCGCTGATGAACGGCACAGTGCTTGAAGCGGTGTTGGAGGGGCAGGGTTGGCCAAGCCCGGATGCCTACTATGACCTGGGCGTCGATATGTGGGGCATGTTGCCCTATCAGATCGTCGAGATGCGTAATGAACTGAGTGACAGCTACCTCAGAAAGGAGCGCAACCTGCCGGCCAGCCTCAATGCCGAGTTGGCTGCGGCCGAAGCCGCCGCGGGTAGCACTGCGGCGCTGCCGGACTCGAAGAAAGCCGAGCGCTCCATTGGGATCATCAAGTCGATGATGGCTACTCGCGACCAGCAGATCGCATTCAACCGTGGGCGACTGGCCACGGAGCAGGGCGGTCGTTTCGATGACCGCAGCATCAAGGAAGTGATCGACGAACTGCGCAAGCTGGACGATTACGATGTGCCGGCGGCACTGGATGTCGAGCTTTCGCTTTATACCGCAGCCCTGGCGTTGTATGTCGACTTGAAGGCGCAGGAGCAGTTGCGCGAAAAGCTCGATGCCCTGGAGAAGGCGCGCCGCGATGCGCTGGAGAAAGAGTCCTACAAGGAAGCGGCCACCTACGCCAGTGATATTGGCAAGGAAATCGCCAATCGCTTTGGCAACCAGGTGGCGCAGGCCGCCAACGACATGCAGAAGGGCATCGCGGGCAAGCGCATAGGCAGCTACCAGGAGGCCTTGAAGGCTTTCGAAAAGCTGTCGCAAAACCCCGGCTTGCGGCTGAACGCCAAGGACTCGGTGGCGGTTGCCCAGGCACTTGAGGCGCTGGACAAGGCCACGCTTGGCGATAACATGCTGCGTTTGGGCAAGGCCTTCGGTGTGACCGGTGGCGTCATTCAGGCTGCCGGGCTGGTTGACTCGGCAGTGAGCGGTTTCAAGACCGGTGACTGGAAACCCTTTCTTCTGGAACTGGAAAGTGCTGTCGTCGGCAAGGTGGCGGGCAGTCTGGCGGGCGCCATGGCTGGCATCGCCCTGGGCTTTCTGGTTTCCGTCCCCGCTGGCGCAGTGGCGGGAACCGTTTTGGCGGCCGTCTTCATCGGTGCTGCCAGCTCATACTTCGATACCGAGAAGGTCGACCAGATCAATCAGTGGGTCACGGGCGTAGTAGCACCCAGATACCTTTGCACCGAGCGCGCACAATGTTGCTCTCGGTGCCTCGCAACCTGTCTGTGCAAGGAGTTGTGACGTTGAATGCGAAACACACGGCCAGTCACTGGCCGTTGTATCTGATCACGGTCTCGAGCCTGGTGCCGGTGTTCCTGCTAGCCTGTTGGGTGCCGACGCTGAGTCAGGAGCAAGCCTTGGTCTTGGATCGCCTGCTTGACCAGCATCTGCTGGGGCAGGTGGGTGTCTGGTCGTCCAATTTTGCGCTGATGTCCAAGGCGGTCGCCAACTATGTAGCGATCGCCGCACCGTTGTGTTCAATCGGCCTGGCGCTGCTGGTATGCCGCCATCATCTACGTCCCTTGGAGCTACTGCCGGTGCTGTCATTGCGCCGCCAGTTATTTTTCCATGTCGGTTGGGTGGTGGTGGTTGGGGTGCTACTTGCCCAGAACTACTTCGGCTACACAGATTTCGCCCACCATCGTGCGAAGTTTCGCTGGGTGGGCAATCACCCTGGTTTGTATCCCTTTTTTGCCAGCATGATGTTGCTTGCGCTCGAATTCGCGTTCGTCTTCAGCTATGTCGTGCTGGTGCATTACCCATTGCTGCGCCTGGCCTATCGGCGTAAGGCAAGCCAGGACTGAGCCTGGCTTGAATGGTAGGGTATGGCGGTCGCAAACGAGGAGCCGCCATGGACCCGATCACCGTACTCTCCACCCGCCTGGGCGAACACCTGCGGCGCTTCAACGCCCAGGTGAGCACCGCCGAATCCTGCACCGGCGGCGGCATCGCCGAGGCGATCACCCGCATCCCCGGCAGCTCGGCCTGGTTCGAGGCCGGCTATGTCACCTATTCCAATGCCCAGAAAACCCGCCAGTTGGGCGTCCCCGAGGCGTTGTTCGCCCAGGTGGGGGCGGTCAGCCAGGAAGTGGTCGAGGCCATGGTGCGGGGCGCCCAGGCCGCCAGCGGAGCGCGCTTTGCGGTGGCGGTCAGTGGCGTGGCCGGGCCAGACGGCGGTTCGCCGGCCAAGCCGGTGGGCACGGTGTGGCTGGCCTGGGCTGACGGAACCCACGTGAGCAGCGAGCGCCGGCACTTCGACGGCGACCGCGAAGCGGTGCGCCGACAGACGGTGATCGCCGCGTTAGACGGCTTGTTACAGCTTGGTGCGGAGTAAATCGCCCGACGGGGGTTTGCGGAAACGAATCGCTGTGGAATAATACTGGCTACTTATACAGTTATTCCGGCCGTCAGGGCCACGTCGAACACGTGAGGATTTCAATGGACGACAACAAGAAGCGCGCCTTGGCTGCGGCCCTGGGTCAAATCGAACGCCAATTCGGCAAGGGCGCGGTCATGCGCATGGGCGACCACGAGCGCCAGGCCATCCCTGCCATTTCCACCGGTTCCCTGGGCCTGGACATCGCCCTGGGCATCGGCGGCCTGCCGAAAGGCCGTATCGTCGAGATCTACGGCCCGGAATCCTCGGGTAAAACCACGCTGACCCTGTCGGTCATCGCCGAAGCCCAGAAGAACGGCGCCACCTGCGCCTTCGTCGACGCCGAGCACGCCCTCGACCCTGAGTACGCCGGCAAGCTGGGCGTCAACGTCGACGACCTGCTGGTCTCGCAGCCGGACACCGGCGAACAGGCCCTGGAAATCACCGACATGCTGGTGCGCTCCAACGCCGTCGATGTGATCATCGTCGACTCCGTGGCCGCCCTGGTGCCGAAGGCCGAGATCGAAGGCGAGATGGGCGACATGCACGTCGGCCTGCAGGCCCGCCTGATGTCCCAGGCCCTGCGCAAGATCACCGGTAACATCAAGAACGCCAACTGCCTGGTCATCTTCATCAACCAGATCCGTATGAAGATCGGCGTGATGTTCGGCAGCCCGGAAACCACCACCGGTGGTAACGCCTTGAAGTTCTACGCCTCGGTGCGCCTGGACATCCGCCGTACCGGCGCGGTCAAGGAAGGCGACGAAGTGGTCGGTAGCGAAACCCGCGTCAAGATCGTCAAGAACAAGGTTTCGCCACCGTTCCGTCAGGCCGAGTTCCAGATCCTCTACGGCAAGGGCATCTACCGCAACGGCGAGATCATCGACCTGGGTGTGTCCCAAGGCCTGGTGGAAAAATCCGGTGCCTGGTACAGCTACCAGGGCAACAAAATCGGTCAAGGCAAGGCCAACGCCGCCAAGTACCTGCAAGAGAACCCGGCCATTGGCAGCGAGATCGAGAAGCAAATTCGCGACAAGCTGCTGACCGCGGGTGCCGCCGCCGCTGCAGCAGCTGCCGCCAAGGCCGGTGCAGCCGAAGCCGATGCCGACGACCTGGCTGACGCCGACGCCGGTTATTGATTGGCCCCATGTCCGTCGTACTCGACACCCCCGTCGCCGTTCGGCGGACAGCCATGGACCTGCTCGCTCGCCGCGAGCATGGTCGCGTCGAGCTGACGCGCAAGCTGCGTCAGCGTGGCGCACCGGACGAGCTGATCGAGCCTGCGCTCGATCGGCTGGCCGAAGAAGGGCTGCTCAGTGAGGCCCGCTATCTGGAAAGCTTCATCCGCTACCGGTCCAGTGCCGGCTACGGCCCCGCGCGAATTCGCGAGGAGCTTGGCCAACGCGGCTTGAACCGTGGCGATATCGACCAGGCCCTGCGCGACAGCGAAGTGGACTGGGCGACGCAACTGCGTGATGTCTGGCAGCGCAAGTTCGCCGGGCAACGCCCGCAAGATCCACGCAGCCGGGCGCAGCAGACGCGTTTTCTCGCCTACCGTGGTTTCCCCATGGACATGATCGGCCGGCTGCTCAGCGGTCGTGATCTCGACGATTATTGATGCCCTGTACGGCTGACACCCATGCGTGTCAGCCGTACAGGGCATTTTGCGTTCAGCTGACCCGCAAGGCTTCCCGGGCGCGCTGGGTGGTGTGCATCGGCTGGGGTTTGGCCCAGTTCTCCGGCAGATTGATGAAGTCGACCAGTTCGCGCAGGCGGCCCTGGTCGCGGCCGTTGAAGGCAAAGGTCAGGCGCGTCAGGTGGCTGAAGTTGCCTTCCTCGTGTTCGGCGCCGCTGTCCGGTTGCTGGTGGTACCTGCCGCTCAGGCGCAGGTCGGCGAAGCCTTCTTCCACATCATGCAGGGCCGCCTCGCTCAAGGGGTGGTGCATGCGGATCACGAACTGGCTCTTCAGCCAGCGGCTGGAGTGGTAGTTGCTGTAGAACTGGTTGATCTCCTCGACCGCCTCGTCGGCGCTGTGCACCAGGCGCACCAGCTTGAGGTCGCTGGGTAGGATATAGCGGTTCTCTTCGAGCTGGCGGCTGATGAAGGCCAGGGCGTCCTGCCAGAAACTGCCGCCGGGCGAGTCGAGCAGCACCACCGGCACCAACGGGCTCTTGCCGGTCTGGATCAGCGTCAGCACCTCCAGCGCCTCGTCGAGGGTGCCGAAGCCGCCGGGGCAGAGCACCAGCGCGTCGGCTTCCTTGACGAAGAACAGCTTGCGGATGAAGAAGAAATGGAACGGCAGCAGCTTGTCGGTGCCATTGACCGTGGCATTTGCGTGCTGTTCGAACGGCAGGGTGATGTTGAAGCCCAGGCTGTGGTCGGTGCCGGCGCCTTCATGGGCGGCGGCCATGATGCCGCCACCGGCGCCGGTGATGACCATCAGGTCCGAACGCGCCAGCGTCGCGCCCAGCTCCCGGGCCAGGGCGTACATGGGGTGTTCCATTGGTGTGCGCGCCGAACCGAATACGGTGACTTTGCGCCGCCCCTTGTAGTGCTCGAGGGTGCGGAAGGAGTGGTCGAGCTCGCGCAGGGCCTGCAGGGTGATCTTGGCGTTCCAGCGGTTGCGGTCGTCGTGGGCCATGCGCAGTACGGTCAGCAGCATGTCGCGGTACAGCGGCAGGTTGGGACTGTTCGGCGCGACCAGTTGCAGTTGTTCGTCGATCTTGCTCAGGTCGATGCCGTTGTCCCTGAAATGGTTGAACAGCAGCTCGTTCGATTGGTAAGGCATTCAACGTCTCCTTCTGCAGCAAAACCTCTGACCGGGTCGATGGCGTGTCCCGGCCGCGACACTGCGTGTGTCGCTGGCTGCTGTGGCTCGAGTGTGCCCCTCGAGCGTTGCAGTAGGCCTTCAAGGCCATGTTGCAGTGGCAATTCCATCGCGTTGTCGTTGTTATGGGTACTCGATATCAATCTAGACGCTGGCGCGGCTTTGTGCCGCCACAGGCGCGCACTACCGCCGGTCAGGCGAAAGCCAGTGACGACAGGGCTTTGATTAACTGGGGGCAGTGAAGCGATACAGCGAGGTGACGGTATGCACCGGCTGGTGATCGAGGTGGATAGGCAACTGTTGCAGTTGCTCGAGTACGAGGCCAAGGCTCATCACCTGAGTCTTGAGGGGGAGTGCCTGCGCCGGCTGCAAGGGGCCGAGGCGCATTCGCGCTACTTGCAGGCCCTGCTGGCCGAGTTGCGCGCCGATGATGAGCAGCGGCGCGCCAGTAACAGCGATCAGCTGGCTTGAATCACTTCTTCTTGTTGCCGGCCGCGCAGCTGGCGGCGTCGAAGGCCTGGTCCATGACCGGCTGGTTGGTCTTGTAGACAGTGAAGCGGTAGACCATTACGGCACCCTTGGACATCAGCTGGCGGTAGCCGTTGTTACGGCACACGCTGTCACCCAGCTGGCTGCGAACCTGCGCGGGATTGGCCTGCATGCGCTGGGCGTGCTCCTGGCGTACGCTCAGGTGATTAACCAGTGCCTTGCCTTCGACGGTGTAGCCCTGGTCGAGGATGTCCTCGTTGATGGCACGCGGGGTGCCGACGCTGCTTTCCTTGGCGACCTTCTGCAGCATCTGGTTCAGCTCGTATTCCTGCTTGGACGCAGCCTGGGCGGCCAGGGGCAGGGCGAGCAGCAGGCTCAGGGTCGGGACGATAAGACGCAGCATGGATCTCTCCTGGTTCGATGACTGGCGCTTTGACCAGCGCCGACGGGCGGCGTTCCATGAAACCACAGGGTTTCCAGGCCGCCAGGACCTGCGATTATAAAGGAGCGGCGCCGCTGGCTGCACGGCAAATGACGTGGGCTCTGGTAGACTTGGCGCCTTGTTTTCATCGAGTCGTCGCCGTGCCCCTCCCACTTCCCTGCCAAGGCCTGTTGCCATGAGCCACGCGGTAGCACGCCTGCGCGCCGAACGCCTGGCGCGCAGCATCAAACCCTTTGTCGCCCGAGGCTCGCGCGCCGAGCGTTGCCCGGATTGCCGGGTGATCGCCACGCACTGCCTGTGCGCCTGGAAACCCCGGGTGCCGGCCGAGTCCGGCATGTGCCTGCTGATGCACGATACCGAGCCGCTGAAGCCGACCAACACCGGTTGGTTGATCGCCGATGTGATCGAGGACACCTCGGCGTTCGGCTGGCTGCGCACCTCGGTGGACGAGGGGCTGCTGGCGCTGCTGGACGATCCCCGCTGGCAGCCCTACATCGTCTTTCCGGGCGAGTTCGTCAAGGAAGATCGGGTGGTCAGCGAAGTCGTGCGCGAGCCGGGCAAGCGCCCGTTGTTCATCTTGCTCGACGCCACCTGGACCGAGGCGCGCAAGATGTTCCGCAAGAGCCCTTACCTCGATCGCTTCCCGGTGCTGAGCCTGCAGCCCGAGCAGATGTCGCGCTACCGCCTGCGCCGTTCCAAGCGTGATGACCACTTCTGCACCGCCGAAGTGGCCGCCATGTGCCTGGAACTGGCCGGCGACGGCCAGGCTTCGCAGGCCCTGGACGCCTACCTGGACGTCTTCAGCCTGCACTATCTCAGTGGCAAGCGGCGCCTGCCGCTGGACGAGCAGGACGAGGTCCACCAGCGTTTGCATACCTTCCTATAGTCCAAGGGGCAGGCGCGACGGATTGGTTCATACTGTCGGGGCTGGCAGCCAGGGTAGGCGGGTTCGACCGGGCAAGTGGCTTGACCACCCGGGGCGTGCTCGGCATCCTTGGCGCCGCTTCGGGCACGACGAAGCTGCTGTTATCCCGGACTTCGCCGTGCCATCCCGGCCCGCGGCCCTGCCGTTCGCGCCATGAGTTGCCCGCCAGGCGTCTCCCGTATCCCCTGCGCCTGGCACAGAACAGGATCCATAGATCGATGGCCACATACGAAATCCTGATTGCCGATGACCACCCGCTGTTTCGCAGCGCACTGCGCCAGGCCGTTACCCTCGGCCTGGGCCCGGACGTGCGCCTGGTCGAGGTGGCGAGCATCGCCGAACTGGAAACCAGCCTCACCGAGAAAGCCGACTGGGACCTGGTCCTGCTGGACCTGAACATGCCCGGCGCCTATGGCTTCTCCGGCCTGGTCCTGCTGCGCGGCCAGTACCCGCAGATCCCGGTGGTGATGGTCTCGGCCCAGGAAGAGGCGGCCGTCGTGGTCAAGTCCCGCGAATTCGGCGCCAGCGGCTTCATCCCCAAGTCCAGCGAGCTCAGCAAGATCCAGGAAGCTGTGCGCAACGTGCTCGATGGCGATGTCTGGTGGCCGCCGCAGGCATTCGACAAGGTCGATGTGTCGGCCGAGGCCAAGGCCGCCAGCGAAGGCCTGGCCAGCCTCACCCCGCAGCAGTTCCGCGTGCTGACCATGGTCTGCGAAGGGCTGCTGAACAAGCAGATCGCCTATGAACTGAACGTTTCCGAGGCGACCATCAAGGCCCACGTGACGGCGATCTTCCGCAAGCTGGGGGTGCGCACGCGGACCCAGGCGGCGCTGCTGCTGCAACAACTTGAATCGGTTTCGGCCAGCTAAGTACCCGTGCATTCACGCTTTTTTGACTCAGGCTGGACTAGCCTTCGGGCCTTTCTCCGGTGAAGTGACGGACACACATGTCGCCATTCAAAGGCCAGACCGGCCTCAAACGTATCGTCAACGCCGCCAGCTATTCGCTGGACGGTCTGCGCACCGCCTTCAAGGGCGAGGCCGCCTTCCGGCAGCTGGTGCTGCTCAACGTGGTGCTGGTGCCGCTGGCCTTCTGGCTGCCGGTCAGTCGCGGTGAGCGGGCGATCCTCATTGCCGTGTGCCTGCTGGGGCTGATCGTCGAATTGCTCAATTCGGCGGTGGAGGCGGCCATCGACCGCATTTCCCTCGACCGCCACCCGCTGTCGAAGAACGCCAAGGACATGGGCAGCGCCGCGCAGCTGGTGGCCATGAGCATGGTTGCGGTGGTCTGGGGTGTGATCCTGCTTGGTTGAGCCTTCAAGCGATCGGCGGCAGCACGATTTCGTCGCTGCGCCGCACGCCTGCAGTAAAGCTGCGGCACAGTTCGAGGAACTCGCGCATGGCCGAGGTCTGGTACTTCTGTTTGTGCCAGATGAAGTAGAACTGCCGCGCCAGGTCCAGGGTCGGGGTCTCCACCGGTACCAGGCTGCCGCGGCGGAAAGCATCCCGCAGGGCCAGGCGTGAGATGCAGCCGATGCCCAGGCCCGACTCCACGGCACGCTTGATCGCCTCGGTATGTTCCAGTTCCAGGCGGATGTTCAGGTTGGCACGGTGATGGCGCATGGCCTGGTCGAAGGTCAGGCGCGTGCCCGAGCCCTGCTCGCGCAGGATCCAGGCTTCATGGGATAACTGCTCGATACCGGCATGGCCGACCTTGGCCAGGGGATGCTGGGGCGCACAGAACACCACCAGCTCGTCCTCCACCCAGGGCTGAACCTCAAGATCGGGATGGTTGCAGTCACCTTCGATTAGACCCAGGTCAATTTCATAGTGGGCGACCTGTTGCACTATATGCGCGGTGTTCTGCACGTGCAGCTTGACCTGGCTTTCCGGGTGTACCTGCATGAAGCTGCCGATCAGCAGGGTGGCCAGGTAGTTGCCGATCGTCAGCGTGGCGCCGACGGCCAGCGAGCCGAACCCCGACTTGCCGTTGAGCAGGTCCTCGATCTCCTTGGCCTGGTCGAGCAGGGCCACGGCCTGGGGCAGCAGTTGATGGCCCAGAGCATTGAGACTCAGGCGCTTGCCGGCGCGGTCGAACAGCTGGCAGCTGGACTGGCGCTCCAGTTCGGTGATCGAGGTGCTGGCGGCCGATTGCGACAAGGCCAGCACGCCGGCGGCCCGGGACACGCTCTGGTGCTGGGCGACGGCGACGAATACCTGGAGCTGACGGAGTGTGAATCGCATATCTATATAACCGATAACACATATCTTGATAATTCAGTTAACAGATATTGTCGCTGCCCCTAAACTATCGCGCAACTGCGCGTCTTGCGCGCGCCGCGTTTTCCTTCAGGAGCCCCATCGATGAGCAACATGAACCACGAACGTGTCCTCAGTGTGCACCACTGGAACGACACCCTGTTCAGCTTCAAGTGCACCCGTGATCCGGGCCTGCGCTTCGAGAACGGTCAGTTCGTGATGATCGGCCTGCAGCAGGACAGCGGCCGTCCGCTCATGCGCGCCTACTCCATCGCCTCGCCGAACTGGGAAGAGCATCTGGAGTTCTTCAGCATCAAGGTGCCGGACGGCCCGCTGACCTCGCAGTTGCAGCACCTGAAGGAAGGCGACGAGATCATCATCAGCAAGAAACCTACCGGTACCTTGGTGCTGGATGACCTGAACCCGGGCAAGCACCTGTATCTGCTGAGCACCGGCACCGGCCTGGCGCCGTTCATGAGTGTCATCCAGGACCCGGAGACCTACGAGCGCTTTGAGAAAGTGATACTGGTTCACGGCGTGCGTTACGTCAACGAAGTGGCCTACCGCGAGTTCATTACCGAGCACCTGCCGCAGAACGAGTTCTTCGGTGACGCGGTGCGTGACAAGCTGATCTACTACCCGACCGTGACTCGCGAGCCTTTCGAAAACCAGGGTCGCCTGACCGACCTGATGCGCAGTGGCAAGCTGTTCAGCGACATCGGTCTGCCACCGATCAACCCGCAGGACGACCGCGCGATGATCTGCGGCAGCCCGAGCATGCTCGACGAGACCAGCGAAGTGCTCGACAGCTTCGGCCTGAAGATCTCCCCGCGCATGCGTGAGCCAGGTGACTACCTGATCGAGCGTGCGTTCGTCGAGAAGTAAGGCGAGCGGCAGGCATTAAAAACGCAGGCTTGGCCTGCGTTTTTTTTATGCCTGGAATGTGGGTCTTATCGACACCCCATTACTCCGGCGTCACCTCCAGCACCCGAATCACATCCGGCTGCGGATAATGCCAGCGCACCTGCACATCCCAGAACTTCACCCCATACACTCGTTCGGGCGGTGGCACCTGGTAGGCCGGGCGTGGATCCTGGGCCAGGCACTGCTCGATCAGCTCGACCAAGGGTTCGCCCAGGCGCAGTGCGTGGGTGTGTGCCTGGGGCAGTGCGCTCTCGCTCCATTGCACCCTGATCGGCTCCGGCGCATCACTGGCCATCAGGTTCGATGCCTCGGCGACGCTGTCCGCATACGGCACGTAAGGCTTGATATCCAGCACCGGCGTACCGTCCAGCAGGTCGATCCCCGACAGCAGCAGACGCCCCGGTTCGACGCCTTCCAGGCGCACCACTGACTGGCCGATGCCATTGGGCCGGTGGGTGGCCCGGGTGGCGAACACCCCCATGCTCTTGTTGCCGCCCAGGCGCGGTGGCCGCACCTTCAGGCGTGGCTTGTTTTCCAGTGCCTGGTGGAACAGGAACAGCAGCCACACATGGCTGACCTGTTCCAGCCCTTCGACGGCATCGCCCTGGTCAAAGGGCGGCAGCAGCTCCAGCACGCCACGGGCGGCCGGCGCCAGCTGGGGCTGGCGCGGGATGGCGAACTTTTCCTTGAAGCAGGAACGGACGATGCCGACCGGCGAGACGCTATGCTGCATCACGGCTCAGCCGCGCACGCGCAGGGTCAGGCCCTTGAGGAAATTGCGCAGCAACTGGTCGCCGCAGGGCCGGTAGTTGTCGTGGCCGACCTTGCGGAACAATGCGCTCAGCTCGGGCTTGGACACCGGGAAATTGACTGACTTGAGCACTGCGTGCAGGTCGTCTTCCTTCAGCTCGAAGGCCACCCGCAGCTTCTTGAGTACGGTGTTGTTGGTCACCGGTACTTCGATCGGCTGCGGTGGGCGGCTGTCGTCACGACCGCGACGGTGGATCACCAGGCCGTCGAGGAAGTGCGCCATGACCTTCTCCGGGCAGCGCACGAAGCCAGGCTCCTCTTCTTTCTTGACGTAGCCGGCGATGGCCTCGGCGGAAACTTCCAGGCCCGAGAGCTTGATAATCTCGGCCAGCTTCTGGTCGTTGGCCTTGAGCATGTAGCGCAGGCTGCGCAGTACATCGTTGTGGTTCATTGCAGCGAATCCTGTTCTGTTGCCGTGTCAGTCTTTGCGCGGCGGTAATGCTGGGCTCTGTACGAAATGTATCTGCACTCGCCCATACTGCGTTGAAACGGGGCTCGGAATGCTCATGTACTCCAGTACACTCCGCTTCCCCCCGTTTCGCCTTGTCTGGCCTTCGCGCAGACACATTTCGTACAGACCCTAGAAGCGTTCTGCAGCGGCCACATAGCGCCACTGGCCCACTGGCAGCTTGCCCATCGACACGCCGCCCAGGCGAATGCGGCGCATCGCCAGGACCTTGAGGCCGGCGGTTTCGCACAGTTGTTCGATCAACCCGGGCTGCGGGTTCTTCAGGACCATGCGCAGGTGCTGTTCGTTCTGCCAGCTGGCCTTGGCCTTCGGCAGTTCGACGCCCTTGCGCTCGACACCGCGGGCCAGACGCTCGAGAGCGCCTGGCTTGGCTTCACCGCTGACCTGGACGATGTATTCCTGCTCCATTCGGCGCAGGTCGGCGTCGAGCTTGCGGGTCACCCGCCAGTCCTGGGTGAACAGTTGCAGGCCGCTGGCGCCTGGCAGCAGCGGGGCGACACAGGCCTGGCGGGCGAAATGCCCGTGCAGCGGGCGCACGCCTTCGCGGTGCGCTTCGCTGAGGCTGGCCATGCTCACGCCTGCCTGGGCGCTGGCGACGTCCTGTCCGGCCTGCTGGTTGAGCAGCAGTGTCACCGGTTCAAGCGTTTCGGCACGGGCGCCTGGGAGCAGTTCGATGCGTTGCCCGGCGACCTTGAACTGCGGCTGTTCGACCACCTCGCCGTCGACCGTGACCCAGCCTCCCTCGATGTACAGTTCGGCCTCTCGGCGGGAGCAGCCAAGCTGTTCGATGAGGCGTTTGGAGAGACGAATGGGTTCGGACATGGACACGGGCATCACGCGGTAGGGAAAGCTTTCATTGTACCTGCCTGCGCAGGGTAGCGGCTGCAAATCGATGTCATTTGCGCCATTTCGGAGCGGGGTGGTGGTTTCCTTGGCTTTTGTCCTAGGACGTTGTACGAACTAGCCTCATGTGCAGCAGGGGATAGGGCTGCCCCAGGCCGTCGGTTTCCGAGCGCCCGTACACCTCGAAGCCTTCGTGCAGATAAAAGCCCAGGGCCTGCGGGTTCTGCTCGTTGACGTCCAGGCGTTCGGCATTGAGCTCTCTTACAGCATGCCGCAGCAGGCGTTGGCCAATACCCTGGCCACGGTACTGCGGCGCGACGAAGAGCATGTCGACACGGCCATTGGCCACGCCGGCGAAGCCGAGGATGCGTCGCCTGGCGTCCTTGCAGCAGACCAGCATCACCGCGTCGAGGTATTTGCGCAGCACATGCTCGCGCAGCAGCACGATGTAGCCGTCGGGCAGGAAGTCGTGGGTGGCGCGCACCGACGCCTCCCACACCCGCACCAGTTCGGGGTAGTCGCTCAAGTGGGGCGTTTGCAGCGTGACGGTGGGCGACATCCTGTGATCCTCGGGGCCATTGAGGAAAACATAGATGCAAAAAAATACCCCGCCAGTGGGCGGGGTATCTTCAGGCGAGCATCGCTCAGACGGGCTCGGCCCACATGTCGTACTCGTCGGCATCGACGATGCGGCAACGGACCTTGTCGCCCGGCTTGAAGCCGTGGTCGCCGTCGATGAACACGTTGCCGTCGATTTCCGGCGCGTCGAAGAAGCTACGACCGACCGAGCCCTGCTCCTCGACCTCGTCGATCAGCACTTCGATCTCCTTGCCGATGCGCTGTTGCAGGCGCGCGGCGCTGATCGCCTGCTGGTGGGCCATGAAGCGGTCCCAACGTTCCTGCTTGACGTCGTCCGGTACTTCATCCAGGCCCAGGTCATTGGCCGGGGCGCCTTCGACCGGCGAGTACTGGAAGCAGCCGACGCGGTCGAGCTGGGCTTCGGTCAGCCAGTCGAGCAGGTACTGGAAGTCTTCCTCGGTCTCGCCGGGGAAGCCGACGATGAAGGTCGAACGGATCACCAGCTCCGGGCACTGCTCGCGCCAGCTCTTGATGCGCGCCAGGGTGCGGTCTTCGAAGGCCGGGCGCTTCATCGACTTGAGCACCTTGGGGCTGGCGTGCTGGAACGGAATGTCCAGGTACGGCAGGATCTTGCCAGCTGCCATCAGCGGGATCACGTCGTCGACGTTCGGGTACGGGTAGACATAGTGCAGGCGCACCCAGGCGCCCAGGCTGCTCAAGGCCTCGCACAGCTCGAGCATGCGGGTCTTGACCGGGCGGCCGTTCCAGAAGTCGGTCTTGTACTTGACGTCGACGCCGTAGGCGCTGGTGTCCTGGGAAATCACCAGGATCTCCTTGACGCCGGCCTTGACCAGGCGCTCGGCCTCGCTCAGCACTTCACCGACCGGACGGCTGACCAGCTTGCCGCGCATCGATGGGATGATGCAGAAGCTGCAGCTGTGGTTGCAGCCTTCGGAAATCTTCAGGTAGGCATAATGGCGCGGGGTCAGCTTGATGCCTTGCGGCGGCACCAGGTCGATCAGCGGGTTGTGGTCCTGGCGTGGCGGCACCACCTCGTGCACGGCGTTGACCACCTGCTCGTACTGCTGGGGGCCACTGACCGACAGCACGCTGGGGTGCACGTCGCGGATATTGCCTTCCTCGACACCCATGCAGCCGGTGACGATGACCTTGCCGTTCTCCTTGATCGCCTCGCCGATCACTTCCAGCGACTCGGCCTTGGCGCTGTCGATGAAGCCGCAGGTGTTGACCACCACCACGTCGGCGCCATCGTAGGTAGGCACGACTTCATAGCCTTCCATGCGCAGCTGGGTCAGGATGCGTTCGGAATCGACCAGGGCCTTGGGGCAACCCAGGGAAACGAAGCCGACCTTTGGGGTGGCGGGAGTGGTGGACATGGCTAACCTCGGTATTGAATACAGGTCGCCCGACCGGTAACGGGGGCGATCCTGGCGGACGCTTTTGGCGCCTCTGATCAAAAAGTGCGCAATTCTAGCGAGCGCAAGGTCGCTTTACCAGCAGAAATACGACGAACGCTGCGCTATGCTTCGCGCCGTTGCGCCGGGGCATCCGGGATGGCCCGGCGCGGGTAGGAATTCAACCGGTCTAGATGGCCGTCTGCGGGAGTGGTCGATGGTTCAGGCAAGCAGTCACGCCGAAGGCGGACAGGGCGCGGCACGGCCGCTGGGCCTGCTGGTGGCAGCTGTTGGGGTGGTCTATGGCGATATCGGCACCAGTCCGCTTTACACCCTCAAAGAGGTCTTTACCGGTGGTTATGGCGTACAGGTCAACCATGACGGGGTGCTGGGCATCCTGTCGTTGATCCTCTGGTCGCTGCTCTGGGTGGTGTCGTTCAAGTACGTGATGTTCATCCTGCGCGCCGACAACCAGGGCGAGGGCGGCACCATGGCCCTGACCGCGTTGGCGCGGCGGGCCACGGCGCAGTACCCGCGGTTGCGCATGCTGATGGTCGGTTGCGGCCTGGTCGGCGCCTCGCTGTTCTACGGCGACAGCATGATCACCCCGGCGGTGTCGGTGCTCTCGGCGGTGGAGGGCATGGGCCTGGCGTTCGAGGGCATCGACCACTGGGTGGTGCCGATTTCGCTGGTGGTACTGGTGGCGCTGTTCCTGGTGCAGAAACACGGTACGGAGAAGATCGGCAAGGCCTTCGGCCCGATCATGGTCGCCTGGTTCCTGGCCCTGGCGGCGCTCGGGGTGCACGGCATCTCGCAGAGCCCGGAAGTGCTCAAGGCCTTCAACCCGGGCTGGGCGCTGAACTTCTTCATCGTTCATCCGGGCATGGGGGTGGCGATTCTCGGTGCTGTGGTGCTGGCGCTGACCGGCGCCGAGGCCCTGTACGCCGACATGGGCCACTTTGGCCGCAAGCCCATCGCCCGCGCCTGGTTCGCCCTGGTGCTGCCGGCGCTGGTGCTCAACTACTTCGGCCAGGGTGCGATGCTGCTGCAGAACCCGGAGGCGGCGCGCAACCCGTTCTACCTGCTGGCGCCGAGTTGGGCGTTGCTGCCGCTGGTCGGGTTGGCCACCATGGCCACGGTGATCGCTTCGCAAGCCGTGATTTCCGGTGCCTTCTCCCTGACCCGACAGGCCATCCAGCTGGGCTACGTGCCGCGCATGCAGATCCAGCACACTTCCAGCGACGAGCAGGGGCAGATCTACATCGGCGCGGTGAATTGGACGCTGATGGTTGGCGTGGTGCTGCTGGTGATCGGTTTCGAGTCCTCCGGCGCCCTGGCCGCCGCCTACGGCGTGGCAGTGACCGGCACCATGTTGATGACCACGATCCTGGTGTCGGCGGTCATGCTGCTGCTGTGGAAGTGGCCACCGGTGCTGGCGGTGCCGCTGCTGGTGGGCTTCCTGCTGGTCGACGGGCTGTTCTTCGCCGCCAACGTGCCGAAGATTGTCCAGGGTGGTGCCTTCCCGGTCTTGGCGGGGATCGTGCTGTTCGTGCTGATGAGTACCTGGAAGCGCGGCAAGCAGATCCTGGTCGATCGCATCGATGAAGGCGCGCTGCCGTTGCCGGTGTTCATCAGCAGCATTCGCGTGCAGCCGCCGCACCGGGTGGAGGGCACCGCGGTGTTCCTCACTGCCCGGCCCGATGCCGTGCCCCATGCGCTGCTGCACAACATGCTGCACAACCAGGTGTTGCACAGCCAGGTGGTGCTGCTGACGGTGGTCAGCGAAGACCGGCCCAGGGTGCCGGAGCACGAACGGTTCGAGGTGGAAGCCTATGGCGACGGGTTCTTCCGGGTGCTGCTGCACTTCGGCTTCATGGACGAGCCAGACGTGCCGGCGGCGCTGAAGCTGTGCCACCTGGACGCGCTGGACTTCAGCCCGATGCGCACCACCTACTTCCTCAGCCGGGAAACGGTGATCGCCTCGCGCCTTGAAGGCATGTCGCGCTGGCGCGGGAACCTGTTCGCGTTCCTGCTGAAGAACGCCAACGGCAACTTGCGGTTCTTCAACCTGCCGCTCAATCGGGTGATCGAGTTGGGGACACAGGTCGAGATCTAAGCTGGGTCAGGGCCGCGAAGCGGCCCTTTTCCCTGTCATTTTTCAGCGACGTTGGCCTTTCCCTGGCGGGTCTCGATCTCGCCGATCAGGCGCTTGGCCAGCGCCGGGTAGTTCTCGTCGAAGTGATGGCCGCCCGGCAGCTTCATGCGCTCGCCCACGGCTGTCTTGTCAGTGCAGCCGCTCTCGTCGGTCTCTTCGACGCCATAGATGCACACCACCTTCGCTGCTGGCAACCTGGCCATCTCAGGTCCGGTCGGCGCCTCCTGGCCTTCCTTGCCCAGCCAGCCCTCCACCTCGATCTCGAAGCTGCCGCTGCGGGCGAAGGCCAGCAGGATCACCGCGTCGATACGCTTCTGGTCTTCCTCGGAGAGGCGGTTGTAGATGGCCGGCAGCACATCGGCGCCGAACGAGTAGCCGGTCAGCACGAAGCGCTTGGTGCCCCATTTCTGGCGGTAGTGCTGCATCAGTTCGGACAGGTCGGCGGCGCTCTGTTCCGGGGTCTTGTGCTGCCAGTAATAACGCAGGGTGTCGATGCCGACCACCGGGTAGCCGAGCTTGGCCATCTCGCCGGCCACGTCGCGGTCCAGGTCGCGCCAGCCGCCGTCGCCGGAAAGGAACAGGGTCACGGTGTCGGTGGTCTGCCCGGCCGGAACTTCCACCACCGGGATCGCCAGGGCGTTGCCGTCATGGCCGACCAAGGCCTGGGTCAGTTGGGCCTTGAGCACCTGGGGCAGGTGGATGTCGTAGTCGGCGATGCTGGTCTCGGCGTTGGCCTGGTCGCGCACGAAGGCGGCGCTGGCGTCATCCGGGTTGTCGTTCCAGGCCACGTTCCAGTGGCCGTGGGCGGCGGACTTGGGCAGGGCGACCTGGCAGCCGGGCTGCTCGACGGTAAAGTCCACCGAGATGGCCCGGGCCTCGTCGTCGCCTTGTGCGGCCAGCCAGCGCCAAGCCTGGGCCGCGCCCGGGCCGATGCCGGCGACCAGGGTCGGTTTGTCGGCCAGGCGGGTGAGGGCCTGGTCCATCGCCGCCTGCTGCTTGGCGCAGTCGGCGGGCGGCAGGATCACCTGCACCAGCTGAGCCTCGCCGGCCTGGCTGAGGTCGAGCAGTTGCTTGTCGGTCAGGGCTTGGGCCTGGGGCACGCCGATGGCCACCCGGGCCTTGGCGTGCACGCCGGGGGTGGCGCGGGTCAGGGCACTGCCGTCGTCGAGGGTGAGGTGCTCCAGGCGCGCCTCGGGCGCCGGCCGGGTCCACAGCCAGAAGGCCGCGGCGCCGGCCAGCACGGCCAGCAGCAGGGGAATCAGTACGTACAGCCAATAGCGTCGGATCATCAACGTTTCACCAATCCAGTCAGGCCGCCAGCGATCAGGGCGGCAGTATCAGCCAGTGCCACGAGCGGGTCGAGCCCGGCCGGCACGGCCATGTAGCGGGGTTCCCAGTCCGGCTGGAACTTGTCCTTGAAGCGCCGCAGGCCCTGGAAGTTGTAGAGCTGCTCGCCGCGCTGGAACACCATCGAGCCCAGACGCTGGGTCAAGGGGGCGCCACGGCGTGGCTGCAAGCCGGAGAGAGGGACCATCCCCAGGCTGAATCGGCCATAGTCATGGCTCTTGTAGTGCAGGATCAGGCCGACCATCATGAATTCCATGGTCAGTTTCGGTGCCTCAGGGTGCGCACGCATCAGGTCGAGGCTGGCCAGTTCGTTGCTGCGGGTTTCCAGCAGGTTGGCGAAGGCCACCGGACGGCCCTGGAAGCGGATCAGCGCGATGCGGAAATGCTGCAGGTACTCGGGGCTGAAGCGACCGAGGGAGAAGCCTTTCTCGCGCACATTCTTGCCGTCGAGCCAGGCGTCGGAGATTTCCTTGAGCTCGGCCAGCGGCGCTTGACCAGGCTCGTGGATCTCCAGGCTCAGCCCGTCCCGCCCGCCTCGGTTCCAGGTGTAGCGCAGGTCCTTCATCTCCTTGCCCTTGGCTTCGATGTCGAAGCGCCGCAGGTCGACCCGGGCCTCTTCGCCGAGCTTGATCGCGGTCAGGCCGATGTCCATGTAGAACGGCAGGTTCTCCGCGCGTACCTGGTAGAACACCGGGCGTGCATGATGCAGGTCGCACAGGTCGCGGAACTGCCAGATCATCTCGGCGCGCTCCTGGGCCGGGCCGATCGGATCGTACAGGGCCACCAGGCTGCGGCCACGGCGGGCATACATGAGGAAGGCGTTGTCGTTGGGGTGGAACAGCAGCGCCTTGTCGCCGGTCAGGGCCAGGCCGCCGTCGGGCTGGTCGGAAGCCAGCAGGATGCGGTTGGCGCGTTGCAACTCGTCGTCGGTTGGCAGATGGATGACCGGGCGGGCGGTGCGCAGCAGCCAGGTCAGGGCGACGATCACCAGCAGCACGGCGCTGCCGAGGGCGGCGCGCAGGCCGCGCGGCGCGTCGGCATCGAGGGTGAACTGCCACCACAGCTTGTGGGTGTAGGGCACGTCCTGATAGGCAAACAGCAGCAACCACACCGAGGCACCGACCACGCAGGCGCTGGCTACCAGGTACACCGGCGAGAACGGGAGCTCCAGCAGACGGCTGGGGCGGTAGAACGAGCGGCGGAACAGGGCGAGCAGGGCGGCGGTGAAGCACATCAGGCTGGCTTCTTCCCAGTCGAAGCCCTTGAGCAGCGACAGCACCGCGCCCACCAGCAGCAGCACCGTGGTCAGCAGCCAGGCGGCCGAAAGGCGCCGGCGCAGGCCCTGGGCGAGCAGCAGGCAGAGCACGCCGATCAGGCTGGCACCGAAGTGCGAGGCATCGATCAGGCGGTGCGGAATCAGGAAGCCCATGTGTTCCAGACGGCTGTCGATCTCCGGGGTGGCGCCGGAGAACAGCAGCACCACACCGGAGAGAAACACCAGGATTGCCAGCACCGGCGCGGCTAGGCCGGAGGCGGCGCGGATCGCCTGCTGGGCGACCATCAGGCGCCGGGCCTCGTTGGCCAGCAACAGCACACAGGCCAGCAACAGCGGCAGGACCACGTAGATCAGCCGGTACAGCAGCAGCGCGGCAGCCAGTGGCGCGGCCCCCAGCTGGTTGGCGAAGGCCGCCAGCAGGATCGCCTCGAACACGCCGACGCCGCCCGGCACATGGCTGAGCACGCCGGCGGCGAGGGCCAGCAGGTAGACCAGCACGAAGGCGCCGAACGGCGGCGCTTCCGGTAGCAGCAGATAAAGCACGGTGGCGGCGGCGGCGACATCCAGGGCAGTGATCAGCAGTTGCAGCGCGGTCAGGCGCGCCCCCGGAAGGCGCAGAGTACGACGGCCGAACTGTACCATCAGGCTGTCGGCCAATGGTTGTTCGGGTAGGCGCCGGCGATACAGGCCCATCACCACGGCTGCGGCGGCCCCCAGCACGGCAATTGCAATCCCGCCCAGCAGTGGCGCGGGCAGACGTAGCGCGGTTGCCGCCGCCGGCAAGTCGCTCAGGGTGGCCAGGGCAGCCAGGGGGGGGAGGGCGCATCCCAGCGAGAGGCTGGCAAACACCGTCATGCGCGCGACTTCCGCGGCGCCCAGGCCTTGGCGCGCATAGAGGCGATATCGGACCGATCCGCCGGACAGCATCGACAGGCCAATGGCGTTGCCGATGGCGAAGGCACTGAAGCCGCCGAGCACCAGGATGCGGGGTGGCAGTTGCACGGCCGCATAACGGCTGGCGGACCATTCGTAGCCCAGCAGGATCACGAAACCGATCACGGTGGCCAGTATTGCGCCGATCAGCGAACGTGCCGGTACTTCGAGCATGGCGTCATGCAGCGCGTAGATATCCAGCTCGCTCAGCAGGTGACGGCAGGCAATCAGGCCCATGGCGAACAACACCAAGGTCACTGCCAGCCCAATGGGCTGGCGGTACTTGCTCAGCCGCTCCAGCCAGGGCAGGCGCTGAGCCGCCGTGGGCAGGGCCGCTGTCAATGGCGCCTGGGTTTCGGGAGTGGGGGCGGTCATGGGGTGCCTCGTGCAGTCTGCGCGAGGTGGAGGCGAGGTACGGCCAAGTGAAAGTCCCTTTGGAAAACGTATCCGAATATTACTCCGGGCCGGCGTCTTAATCTGTTTCAGGATAGTTAAAGATAGTTCATTCAGCCGCAGGGTCGGCATGGGAGCGAGGAGGGCGGGGAGGATTGTCTTTTACAGGGCGCTGAATGCAACAAACCCCGCGCTATCTTGCGATAGGCGGGGTTCGTTCTGACGAATATGGTTGCGGGAGCCGGATTTGAACCGACGACCTTCGGGTTATGAGCCCGACGAGCTACCAGGCTGCTCCATCCCGCGTCAGAGGGGCGCATTATACGGATTGGCCGTGAGTTGTCAAGTGCGTACGTTAAGTACAACGTCGCTTGGCTGATCAACAGACAATAAAAAGGCCACTGTCGAAACAGTGGCCTTTTTTTGAATCTGGTTGCGGGAGCCGGATTTGAACCGACGACCTTCGGGTTATGAGCCCGACGAGCTACCAGGCTGCTCCATCCCGCGCCTGTGGAATCGAATTCTACGGATTTTGTACTGGGAGTCAAGCGTTACTGTTTGATTTTTCGAATGTTTTTACTGATCGATAATCAAGAGACAATAAAAAAGGCCACTGTCGAAACAGTGGCCTTTTTTTGAATCTGGTTGCGGGAGCCGGATTTGAACCGACGACCTTCGGGTTATGAGCCCGACGAGCTACCAGGCTGCTCCATCCCGCGCCTGTGAGATCGAATTCTACGGATTTCCTTTCCGGTGTCAAGCATTAATTCAAAAAAATCCTTTTTTGTTCAAACCCTTAGCGTCTCAAATCGGCACGCGGCTCAGTCGCGACGGGGCTTGCAGGCCGATCGTCCCGCGCAGGCTGTTTCGTGGCAGGGGCATGGGATACTATCTGTATGAATTTACAGTAGTGGCTGTCGTCCATGTCCCTGCGCAAGATCATCCACATTGATTGTGACTGTTTCTACGCCGCCATCGAGATGCGTGACGACCCGCGCCTGGTCGGTCGACCCATGGCGGTGGGCGGGCAGCCTGGGCAGCGCGGGGTGATTGCCACCTGCAACTATGAGGCGCGCGCCTACGGGGTTCGTTCGGCGATGGCGTCCGGGCATGCCCTGAAGCTGTGTCCGGACCTGGAGATCGTCAAGCCGCGCTTCGAGGCCTACCGCGAGGCGTCGCGGGAGATCCATACGATCTTTCGCGACTACACCGAGTTGATCGAGCCGCTGTCCCTGGACGAGGCCTACCTGGATGTCAGTGACAGCCAATGGTTCGCCGGCAGCGCCACACGGATTGCCGAGGACATTCGCCGTCGGGTGGCCCGGCAGTTGCACATCACGGTTTCTGCCGGTGTGGCGCCGAACAAGTTCCTGGCCAAGATTGCCAGTGACTGGCGCAAGCCCAACGGCCTGTTTGTCATTACCCCGGACCAGGTGGAGGCGTTCGTTGCCCATCTGCCGGTGGCGCGCTTGCATGGGGTTGGCAAGGTGACAGCGGACAAGCTTTCGCGGCTGGGGATCGATACCTGCCTGTCGCTGCGCGACTGGTCGCGGCTGGCGTTGGTTCGCGAGTTCGGCAGTTTCGGCGAGCGCTTGTGGGGGCTGGCGCGGGGGATCGACGAGCGTGCGGTGCAGAACGATAGCCGGCGGCAGTCAGTCAGCGTCGAGAACACCTATGACCATGACCTGCCCGACTTGAACAGTTGCCTGGATAGACTGCCGGAGTTGCTGGCCAGCCTGAACGAGCGGATTGCGCGGATGGACAGCAGCTATCGGCCCGACAAGCCCTTCGTCAAGGTCAAGTTCCATGACTTCAGCCAGACCACCCTGGAGCAGGCGGGGGCGGGGAGGGACCTGGAAAGTTACCGGCAGTTGCTGAGCCAGGCGTTTGCCCGGGGTTGCAAGCCGGTACGTTTGCTGGGCGTTGGGGTGAGGCTGCGCGATCTGCGCGGGGCGCATGAGCAGTTGGAGTTGTTCGCAGATACATAGAAGAAGGGCTGCAAAGCAGCCCTTCTTCGTATTACTGCGCGCCCGGATCGGCCACCAGGCGCCCGGTGGCCTTGGTCAGTGTCTGCAGGAACTCCTGTTGCAGCTCCGGATCGTTGCGGGTCAGCTCGATCAGGCTCTGCTCCAGTTCACTGGCTTCTTCTTCCAGACCCAGTTCCGACAGGCGCTTCACCCGGTGGACCCACTGGCCGACATCATCGTCCTCGAGATCGTCGAAGATCAGCTCATGGGCCTCGAGCAGCTTGCCGCGCAGGTTGCCGCTGACCAGCAGGCTGGCATCGCCGCGCACCTGGTGGTCCTCGTCGACCACCTGCAGGTGCAGGGTGCCGATATGGTTGAGGTTCTGCTCGGAGAACGGGCTATCGAGCAGGTTCAGGCGTAGCACACCGTTCTTGTCGGTGGTCAGCTCGTGAGTCATCTTGCCGGCTTTGACCTCGACCAGACGTTCGTTCCACGGCAGGCTGATGGACTCCTCGCGCTTGCCCTTCTCAACCTCGTCGATACCGGCCAGGTTCTGCTGGGCGCGACCGTTGGACTGCACGTTCATGAACGGGTTGACCCCCGCCAGGCCATAGCTGAGCCAGTCGTGGGTGACGCTGTCCGGCAGGTTGCCCAGGGCGAACACGTTGACCACGTTGGCACCAACGCCGGCCACCACCGCCACCGCGCCCAGCGGGATCTCGTAGATCTCCCGCCAGGGTTGGTAGGGGGTGTAGCGGTCGTAGCGGCGGGTCACCTCGAACTCGGTGACCTCGAAGCGCTTGAGCTCATGGATGCGTACACGTCGTTGCGGAAGCTCCATCACCTTCGGCTCGCCGACATCGATCTGCAGACTGTGCTCGAGCAGTTTGCGCTCGACGCGCTCCTCATGATCGCTGCGCTGGGACATCTGGTTGGCGCAGCCGCCGAGGAGCAGGGCGCCGCACAGTGCGGCGCCCCCCAGGGTGTAGGTACTTCGCTTGGACATGATCACTCGCGTAACGGGTTATCAGCGGCGGATGCGGGCCTGCAGGAAGGTCAGCACGTCCGAGAGCGGCAGTGCCTGGGCCTCCGATTCGGTGCGGTGCTTGTACTCCAGGTTGCCTTCGGCAAGGCCCCGGTCGCTGACGACGATGCGGTGCGGAATGCCGATCAGCTCCATGTCGGCGAACTTGATGCCGGGGCTGGTCTTCTTGTCGCGGTCGTCCAGCAGTACCTCGTAGCCGGCGGCGGTCAGTTCGGCATACAGCTTGTCGGTGGCTTCGCGGACTACGTCGGTTTCGTAGCGCAGCGGTACCAGGGCGATCTGGAACGGGGCCAGGGCGTCGTTCCAGATGATGCCTTTTTCGTCATAGCTCTGCTCGATGGCGGCGGCAACCACGCGGGACACGCCGATGCCGTAGCAGCCCATGGACAGCACCACAGGCTTGCCGTTCTCACCCAGTACCTGGCACTTGAGCGCCTCGCTGTACTTGGTGCCGAGCTGGAAGATGTGGCCGACTTCGATGCCGCGCTTGATCACCAGGGTGCCCTGGCCGTCCGGGCTCGGGTCGCCCTCGACCACGTTGCGCAGGTCGGCGACCTGTGGAACCGGCAGGTCGCGCTCCCAGTTGACGCCGAAGTAGTGCTTGTCGTCGATGTTGGCGCCGATGCCGAAGTCGCTCATCAGGGCGACCGAGCGGTCGATGATGCACTCCAGCGGCAGGTTCAGCGGGCCGAGGGAGCCTGCGCCGGCACCGATGGCGGCGCGCAACTCGGCGTCGGACGCCATCACCAGCGGATCGGCGACCTGTTCCAGCTTGGCGGCCTTGATCTCGTTGAGTTCGTGGTCGCCACGGACGATCAGGGCGACCAGCTTGCCTTCCTCGGCGCCGTGCACGATCAGGGTCTTGACGGTCTTCTCGATCGCCAGACCAAAGTTTTCCACCAGTTCGGCGATGGTCTTGGCGTTCGGGGTGTCGACCAGGCGCAGCTCTTCGGTCGGCGCCGGACGCACGGTTTCGCGCGGGATGGCCTCGGCCTTCTCGATGTTGGCGGCGTAGTCGGAGGTGTCGCTGAAGATCACGTCGTCCTCGCCGGAGGAGGCGAGCACGTGGAACTCGTGGGAGTAGCTGCCACCGATGGAACCGGTATCGGCCTGCACCGGACGGAAGTCCAGGCCCAGGCGGGTGAAGATGTTGGAGTACGCCAGGTGCATGCGGTCGTAGGTTTCCTGCAGGGAAGCCTGGTCGGCATGGAAGGAGTAGGCGTCCTTCATGATGAACTCGCGGCCGCGCATCAGGCCGAAGCGCGGACGGATCTCGTCACGGAACTTGGTCTGGATCTGGTACATGTTCAGCGGCAGCTGCTTGTAGCTGGACAGCTCGTTGCGCGCTAGGTCGGTGATGACCTCTTCATGGGTCGGGCCGACGCAGAATTCGCGCTGGTGGCGATCCTTCAGGCGCAGCAGCTCGGGGCCGTATTGCTCCCAGCGGCCGGATTCCTGCCACAGTTCAGCCGGCTGGATGCTCGGCATCAGCACTTCGAGGGCACCGGCGGCGTTCATTTCCTCGCGGACCACGGCTTCGACCTTGCGCATCACCCGCAGGCCCATCGGCAGCCAGGTGTACAGGCCAGAGGCCAGTTTGCGGATCATGCCGGCACGCAGCATGAGCTGGTGGCTGATGACCACTGCATCGGCAGGGGTTTCTTTCTGGGTGGCGAGCAAATATTGACTGGTGCGCATGGTGGGCCGTGTCGATTGCCTGAATGTGAAATGACCCCGCATTGTACGGGGGCGAAACGAAAGCGTACAGAATGCAGCAGTCAGGCTTTTCTGTCAGCCAGGAAAAAGCCCGGCGATTGCCGGGCTTCTTCATTTACAGAGCGATGCAAGCGCGGGCTTACAGGATGCTCAGCGGGTACTCGACGATCAGGCGCAGTTCGTCGATCGAGTTGGAGCCGTAGTACACACCGTCCGCGGAGCGATAGGTAGCTTGACGCACGCGCAGGCTCAGGTCCTTGGCCGGGCCGCTTTGCAGGACGTACTTGACATCGATGTCGCGTTCCCACTCCTTGCCGTTGTCGGTGGTGCGGGTGGTGGCGCCGGTACCACGAGCGTAACGGGTCATGAAGGTCAGGCCTGGAATGCCATACTCGGCGAAGTTCAGGTCGTAACGGGCCTGCCAGGATTTCTCGTCCTCGGCGTTGAAGTCGGAGCGGGCGATGGAGTTGGCCAGGAACACAGTGCCGCCACCGTCGACGCCATAGGCGTAGTCACCGTCGCCGCTGACTTTCTGGTAGGCCAGGGTGAAGGTGTGCGCGCCGATGTTGTAAGCGGCCGAGAGGCTGGCGGCAATGTTGTCGAGCTCGTTGGTGCCATCCGATTTCTTCACCCAGGCGCCGGTGCGGTTTTCACCAATGGACTTGGTGTCATAGATGTTGAAGTCGAACACCAGGCCTTGTTTGTCGCTGATCGGCAATGCCCAGTTGACGTTGCCGTACCACTTGCGGAAGTGATCCTCGACGCGCGAATAGTAGAGGGTGGTGCTCAGGCTGTCGGTAATCGCGTAGGTGCCACCGAAGACGTTTGCTTCGGTCAGGCCCGGACGCTTCTCGCGCGCATCGTTGAGGCCGCCGATGCTGTCCTTGTAGCTTGCCGCCTGGGCATCGAGACGGGTGAAATGACCGGCGTTCAGTTCCAGGCCCTTGATTTCCTTGCTGGTCAGCAAGAAGCCTTCGGCAACTTCAGGCAGCAGTCGGCTGTCGTCGGTGGCAAAGACCGGCATGGCGGTGTACTGGCCGCCGTATTTCAGGACGGTGTCGGAAATACGGAATTTGACCGCGCCGTAGCCCTTGGAGTAATCGTCTTGCGAACGGCCGTCAGAGCCGGTAGGGAACAGACCGGTGCCGGCGCGGCCCTTGCCACTGTCGACCTTGACGCCCAGCAGGCCGATGGCGTCGACGCCGACGCCGACGGTGCCTTGGGTGAAGCCGGATTCGAAGGTACCATGGAAGCCCAGGCCTGTTTCTTCTGCACGGCTCTGGTCGCCAGCCGGGGCATTACGGAAGTCACGGCTGAAATACAGCATCCGGGTCTTGACATTCAGCTTGCTGTCTTCGACGAAGCCCTTGGACTCATCCTGCGAAGAGGCGACAGCCATCTGCGAAGTCCCTGCCGCTACGGCCAGGGCGATCATGCTCCACTTCATCACGCGCATCGTGATTTGCTCCTTTGGTTTTTAGGAAGAGTACCGCCGCACCCGGGTATTTTAGTTATGGGGTCGGCTCTTTCTTGTTATGTCGGCGAAAATGTATATCACGCGGACTATTCTTGGCGATATGGGCAGAAACAACCTTTCGGTAACTTTATGGCCATGTCGCTGTTGGTTGTCTCCATGTCGCAAATCACGCCTGTCATATAAGGGCGTACAACTCCAGCGCTGTCTCGAAACCGTCATTTTTGTATAAATACAAAGTACGGCTTGTGAAACTCCCTGGTTTATCCGATGCCGCTGTTGTTATTTGTCGCGTCCACCCTGCAATGCAGGGGTCGTGCCGACTTGGCGTGAAACGAATGCAACAAGCGTGCTCAAAATCACGAACGCTTGATGAAATTTTCACATTTGCCTTGAGCGGGGCTGGGAAACCTCCGCAAACACGGGGCGCGACCGGTTCGTCGGTGGGTCGCGATCCTTTCTTGTGTTTGCTTGTGAAGCTGCCTTCCAAGTCAAGGTGTTACCGCCGATTGTTTATCCTGGCTGTTTTATGTGAAGGATGTGTGGCGAAGGTCTGGCGAGCGGCATCATTTTGGTGCGAAAAGTAGCGCAGTGTTACCGAAGCAGGGCGTTGATGTTGTCATTCGCGTGCCACAAATGCCCAGGATCGACGTCGGCGGGTGTGGCAGCGGTCGAAGCGGAGTATCCTTGCGCGCCTGTGCCCGACCGCTCGGAAGGGCAGAATCGCTTTAAGGAGGTTTGCCGTGTTCACCCTCGATTCGCGTCTGCAGGAGGATTCCCTAGTACTGGGCGACCTGCCGCTGTGCCGCCTGCTGCTGAGCAAGGATGCCAACTACCCCTGGTTCATCCTGGTGCCGCGTCGCGCCGATATCACCGAAGTGTTCGAGCTCGAGGAGGCCGACCAGCAGCAACTGTGGGTCGAGACCACCGCCCTGGCCGAAGCGCTGAAGGATGCCTTTGCCGCCGACAAGATGAATATCGCGGCGTTGGGTAACGTGGTCAGCCAGTTGCACATGCATGTGATCGTGCGCCGCCAGGGTGATGCTGCCTGGCCTGCCCCGGTTTGGGGCAAGGTGCCGGCCATCGGCTACACCCAGGAACAGATCGACGGCATTCGCCAGCACGTGCGTGCGCTGCTGGGCGAAAGCTTCAAGGGGGCTTGAGGATGTCGCAGGAGCTGGAAATGCGCATGGTCGAACTGGAGACCCGTCAGGCGTTCCAGGACGACAGCTTGCAGGCGCTCAATGATGTGATTGTCGAGCAAAGTCGAGTAATCGAACGCTTGCAATTGCAGATGGCGGAGCTGATCAAGCGCTACGAGGAAATGGCCGGCCAGCAGGGCGGCGGTGAAGAAGAAGCGCCGCCGCCTCATTATTGAGCGCGGCGGCGGCAAAGGGTCAGCGGCGGGCGACGGCGACCACGTCTTCGGCCTGCAGGCCCTTGTCGCGGTGCATCACCGAGAACTCCACGCGCTGGCCTTCGACCAGCACCCGGTGGCCTTCGCCACGGATGGCGCGAAAGTGCACGAAGATATCGTCACCGGAGTCGCGGGAGATGAAGCCGAAGCCCTTGGAGGTATTGAACCACTTCACGGTGCCGGTATCGCGATTGCCGGCGTCATGCGAAGTGCCTTGGGTGGAACGGGCCTTTCGCGTGCCGCGAACGAAGCCGGCAATCAGGTGCAGGGCGCAGGCCAGGACAGCACAGGCCAGGGCTGGCAGGTTGCCCAGCTCCGGACGGGCCAGCAGGGTGACGGTCTGCAGCACCACAGCCAGCACCAGCAGCAGGCTGGCGGCGTGTTGCAATTGCTGGCGCATGCCTTTGTAGTACTGCGGCAGTACCGGGGCAATGACCAGGTTGAGCAGCCCGAGCAGCGCCAGGTAGACGGCCTCGGGTTGTTGCAGGAAGGGTGTTGCGTCAGCTTTCAGGCTGGGTATGAGCGATAGCAGCAACGCCGCCAGGCCCGTCACCAGATGGACGATCTTGAACATTGGTTTGGCTCACATTGATAAGGCCGATCACAGGATGAGCTGGTCGCACGGTGCGCGTGAACGGTAGGCGCGAAAACGTGGCGGGCCAGCCTATGCACCCGACACTGACAATCCGCACGGGTGGCACACTGCCTATTTAACAGCAAAGGCGCAGGCTTCTCAAACCGGTTGGCACGGGCGGCCCTGTGCCGCATGCGCCGGGCGGCAACTCTTGTTAGAGTGTTTGCTGCCCGCTTGATGATCAAGCCTTATGGAAAGGGGAGCTTCATGGCAATCGATATCGGTATCAGTGAAGAAGATCGCAAGTCCATCGTCGATGGGTTGTCCCGCCTGTTGTCGGATACCTATGTGCTGTATCTGAAAACCCATAACTTCCATTGGAACGTCACCGGTCCGTCGTTCCGTACTCTGCACCTGATGTTCGAGGAGCAATACAACGAGCTGGCCCTGGCGGTTGATTCGATCGCCGAGCGCATTCGCGCACTGGGCTTCCCGGCGCCGGGTTCCTATGCCTTCTATGCCCGCCATTCTTCCATCAAGGAGGAGGAGGGCGTGCCGCCCGCCGAGGAAATGATCCGCCAGCTTGTGCAGGGGCAGGAGGCGGTGGTGCGTACCGCGCGCAGCATATTCCCGGTGGTGGACAAAGTCAGCGATGAGCCGACCGCCGACCTGCTGACCCAGCGCATGCAGGTCCACGAGAAAACGGCGTGGATGCTGCGGGTCCTGCTCGACGGGAACTGATTGCCGGTTGCTTGTCGTTCGACCCAGTGAAGCCGGGCCCGATACCGTCAGCGGTATCGGGCCCGTGCGTTTGCGGGGAAGGCTTTGCCGCTGCTATCGGCCTGGTCGGTGGCGCTTCATGACGGTCATGGACCTGTTCGGCTGACGAACGGGGTGTGTTTCGTGACGATGGGGCGGTGCGATGGGCGATCCGATGCGTGGTATCGATGGCAATGCAAGGCAGGGGGGAGGCAGTCCCCGGATTGATCCGTTCAGGCGGGATTTCGACATGGCCCAGGCCGGCCCCGTGTCACGCTCGGTGCGGCTCAACGGCTTTGCCACCTGCCTGCGCCTGGAGGTGGTGTACTGGCGCATCCTGGAGCGCATCGCCCAGGCCAACCGCTGTTCGGTGAGCGCCGTGCTGTCCTATGTGGATCGTGAGGTGCACCTGCGTCATGGTGGGGTGCGCAATTTCAGCGGCTTGGTCAGGGTGATCTGTGTCGCCTGGCTGCAGGAAGCGCGGGACGCGCACTGATCGCCGGGCTGCGCTGCTCTTCTTTACCATATATAATCCCGCTCTTTGCTGCCCTGGGCAGCGTGCGATGTGGTTGACGAGAGACACCCATGCCCCTGTATGACTATCAATGTGCATCCTGCGAACACCGAATGGAGGTGTTGCAGAAGATCAGTGCCGCGCCGCTGACCGATTGCCCGGCGTGTCAGGCGCCGGCATTGAAGAAGCTGCTGTCGGTCCCCGGCTTTCGCCTGAGTGGCAATGGCTGGTACGAGACCGACTTCAAGACCGGGGCAAAAAAGAATCTGGCAGGCGGCGACAAGGCCGACTGAGTTGAATTGCACCCGCCGGGTCTTGCAGTATTAGCCCCTTGGGCGGCCAAGACCTCCACCGAACACACGAATCACGAGAAGCGAAACCACGATCATGATGCGCAGCCATTATTGCGGCCAACTGAACGAGTCCCTGGACGGCCAGGAAGTCACCCTTTGCGGCTGGGTCCATCGTCGCCGCGACCACGGCGGGGTGATTTTCCTCGATATCCGTGACCGCGAAGGCATGGCCCAGGTCGTGTTCGACCCGGATCGCGCCGAAACCTTCGCCGCCGCCGACCGCGTGCGCAGCGAATATGTCGTGCAGATCACCGGCAAGGTGCGCAAGCGCCCAGAAGGCGCGGTGAACGCCAACATGGCCTCGGGCGCCATCGAGATCCTCGGCTACCAGCTGAACGTGCTCAACGAAGCGGAAACCCCGCCGTTCCCGCTGAACGAATACTCCGACGTCGGCGAGGAAACCCGCCTGCGCTACCGCTTCATCGACCTGCGCCGTCCGGAAATGGCCGACAAGCTGCGCCTGCGTTCGCGCATCACCAGCAGCATCCGTCGCTTCCTCGACGCGAACGGCTTCCTTGATGTCGAAACACCGATCCTGACCCGCGCCACCCCTGAGGGCGCGCGCGACTACCTGGTGCCGAGCCGCACCCACGCTGGCAGCTTCTTCGCCCTGCCGCAGTCGCCGCAACTGTTCAAGCAGCTGCTGATGGTCGCCGGCTTCGACCGCTACTACCAGATCGCCAAGTGCTTCCGCGACGAAGACCTGCGCGCCGACCGCCAGCCGGAATTCACCCAGATCGACATCGAGACCAGCTTCCTCGACGAGTCCGAGATCATGGGCCTGACCGAAAGCATGATCCGCAAGCTGTTCAAGGAAGTGCTGGACCTGGAGTTCGGTGAATTCCCGCACATGACCTTCGAAGAAGCCATGCGCCGCTACGGTTCCGACAAGCCGGACCTGCGTATTCCGCTGGAGCTGGTCGACGTCGCTGACCAGCTGAAAGACGTCGACTTCAAGGTCTTCGCCGGCCCTGCCAACGATCCGAAGTGCCGCGTCACCGCCCTGCGCCTGCCAGGCGGCGCCAGCATGCCGCGCAGCAAGATCGATGAGTACACCAAGTTCGTCGGCATCTACGGTGCCAAGGGCCTGGCCTACATCAAGGTCAACGAGCGCGCCAAGGGCGTCGAGGGTCTGCAGTCGCCGATCGTCAAGAACATCCCCGAGGCCAACCTCAACAACATCCTCGACCGCGTGGGTGCCGTGGATGGCGACATCGTGTTCTTCGGTGCCGACAAGTTCAAGATCGTCAGCGAGGCCCTGGGCGCGCTGCGTATCCGTCTGGGCCACGACTTCGAGCTGCTGACCTGCGAGTGGGCGCCGATGTGGGTCGTCGACTTCCCGATGTTCGAAGAGAACGAAGACGGCAGCTTCACCGCGCTGCACCACCCGTTCACCGCGCCGAAGTGCACCCCTGAAGAGCTGGAGGCCAACCCGGCCACCGCGCTGTCGCGTGCCTACGACATGGTCCTGAACGGCACCGAGCTGGGTGGCGGTTCGATTCGTATCCACCGTAAAGAGATGCAGCAAGCGGTCTTCCGCCTGCTGGGTATCGAAGCGGCAGAACAGGAAGAGAAGTTCGGCTTCCTGCTCGACGCCCTGAAGTTCGGCGCGCCGCCTCACGGTGGCCTGGCCTTCGGCCTGGACCGCCTGGTCATGCTGATGACCGGCGCCCAGTCGATCCGTGAAGTGATCGCCTTCCCGAAAACCCAGAGCGCCGCCTGCGTCATGACCCAGGCCCCGGGCATGGTCGACGCCAAGGCCCTGCGTGAACTGCACATCCGTCTGCGCGAGCAGACCAAGGTCGAGTGATCGACCGGGGCGCCCCGGCAACGGGGTGCCCCCGCGCTTGAGGCGCAGGATTCTTCACGTTCCGCCCTTCGGGGCGGAACCTGTTTCTGTTTCAAGGATTCGGAGTCGTTATGGCTGGTCATTCCAAGTGGGCGAACATCAAGCACCGCAAAGAGCGCCAGGATGCCAAGAGAGGCAAGGTCTTCACCAAGTGGATCCGCGAACTGACCGTCGCGGCCAAGCAGGGCGGTCCTGACCCGGCCTCCAACCCGCGGCTGCGCCTGGCGCTGGACAAGGCCCTGGGTGCCAACATGAGCCGTGATATCATCGATCGCGCCGTGGCCCGTGGTGCCGGCACCAACGAAAGCGACAACGTCGAAGAGCTGAGCTACGAGGGCTACGGCCCGGGCGGCGTGGCGATCATGGTCGAGGCCATGACCGACAACCGCAACCGTACCGCCGCCGCCGTGCGTCATGCCTTCACCAAGTGCGGTGGCAACCTGGGCACCGACGGCTCGGTGGCCTACCTGTTCGAGCGCAAGGGGCAGATCAGCTTCGCCGCCGAGCTTGCGGTCGACGAGGACGCGCTGATGGAAGCCGCGATGGAGGCCGACGCCGATGACGTGGTGGCCAACGACGATGGCTCCTTCGAGGTGTTCACTTCGTTCAACAGTTTCTATGCCGTGCGCAATGCGCTCGAAGAGGCTGGCTTCAAGGCCTCGGACGCCGAGATCGTGATGCAGCCGACCACCAGTGCCGAGCTGGACAAGGACGGCGCGGAGAAGGTGCTCAAGCTGATCGACATGCTCGAGGACCTGGACGACGTGCAGAACGTCTACTCCAATGCACAGATCTCCGATGAGATCATGGAAACGCTGGGCTGATCGTTTCGGCTATCGGCTTGATCGCGGGGCAAGCCCGCTCCCACAAGACGTGCGCCAGATGGCGGTGTAGGTTTTGTGGGGGCGGGCTTGTCCTGCGATATGGCCGGCAAATTCGCACATCTTTGTAGGCGTTATGACTCTCATTCTTGGTATCGACCCTGGCTCGCGCATCACCGGCTTCGGCGTGGTCCGCCAGACCGCCCGTGGCTGCGAGTACGTGGCGTCGGGTTGTATCCGCACCGGCGGCGGCGAGCTGCACGAGCGCCTGCAGATCGTCTTTCGCGGGGTGAGCGAGATCATCCGCGAGCATGGCCCGGTGACCATGGGCATCGAGCGGGTGTTCATGGCGCGCAACGCCGATTCGGCGCTCAAACTGGGCCAGGCCCGGGGCGCGGCCATCGTCGCTGCGGCCGAGGCCGGCCTGGAGATCGCCGAGTACACCGCAAGCCAGGTCAAGCAGGCCGTTGCCGGCACCGGCGGGGCCAATAAAGAGCAGGTGATGATGATGGTCATGCACCTGCTCAAGCTGACCCAGAAGCCGCAGATCGACGCCTCCGACGCCCTGGCCATCGCCCTGTGCCACGCCCATACCCGTTCCAGCCTGATTCCCCATGGGTTGGCGACAGCGCGGCGGCGTGGCGGGCGCTTGCGTCTGTAACCGCTTCATGCGCTGATACACATTTTGTCCGGGGGGCGCGCGCTCCCGGCGCATTTGCTGATAGGGTGGACCGGTTTTCGACCGGCGCCCGAGAGGAAGGAACGGAACGTGATTGGACGTTTGCGTGGCACCCTGGCGGAAAAACAGCCGCCGCACCTGATTATCGACGTCAACGGCGTAGGCTATGAGCTGGAAGTGCCGATGACTACCCTGTACCGCCTGCCCAAGGTCGGCGAGCCAGTGACCGTGCACACCCACCTGGTGGTGCGCGAAGATGCCCACCTGCTCTATGGTTTTGCCGAAAAGCGCGAGCGCGAGCTGTTCCGCGAGCTGATCCGTCTCAACGGCGTGGGGCCGAAGCTGGCGCTGGCGCTGATGTCCGGTCTGGAAGTGGACGAGCTGGTGCGCTGTGTGCAGGCCCAGGACGCCTCGGTCCTGGTGCGCGTGCCCGGCGTCGGCAAGAAAACCGCCGAGCGCCTGCTGGTCGAGCTCAAGGACCGCTTCAAGGCGTGGGAAACCTCCCCGGCGATGTTCACCTTGGTCTCCGACGGCCCGCTGCCGGTGGCCAGCGAGTCCTCGGCCGAGGCCGACGCGGTCAGCGCTCTGGTCTCCCTGGGCTACAAGCCACAGGAAGCGAGCAAGGCGATTGCCGCGATCAAGGACAAGGCTGGCCTTAGCAGCGAGGAACTGATCCGTCGCAGCCTTAAAGGGATGATTGCCAAGTGATCGAGACCGACCGCCTGATCGCCGCCAGTGGCCGCGACCGTGAAGAAGTCCAGGACCGCGCGATCCGCCCGCTGCGCCTGGACGAATACATCGGCCAGCCGGTGGTGCGCGAGCAGATGGCGCTGTTCATCCAGGCCGCGCGCGGGCGCAACGAATCCCTCGACCATACCCTGATCTTCGGCCCGCCAGGCCTGGGCAAGACCACCCTGGCCAACATCATCGCCCAGGAGATGGGCGTGTCGGTCAAGAGCACCTCGGGGCCGATTCTCGAACGCCCGGGTGACCTGGCGGCGATGCTGACCAACCTCGAACCCCATGACGTGCTGTTCATCGACGAGATCCACCGGTTGTCGCCGGTGGTCGAGGAAGTGCTCTACCCGGCAATGGAAGACTTCCAGCTGGACATCATGATCGGCGAAGGCCCCGCCGCGCGCTCGATCAAGCTCGACCTGCCGCCGTTCACCCTGGTCGGCGCCACCACCCGTGCCGGCATGCTGACCAACCCGCTGCGCGACCGTTTCGGCATCGTCCAGCGCCTGGAGTTCTACAGCAACAAGGACCTGGCCACCATCGTCAGCCGATCGGCCGGCATTCTCGGGCTGCCGATGGACGACAAGGGCGCCTTCGAGATCGCCCGCCGGGCGCGGGGGACGCCACGCATCGCCAATCGCCTGCTGCGGCGGGTGCGCGACTTTGCCGAAGTGCGTGGCAAGGGCGAAATCACCAAGGCGGTCGCGGACATGGCGCTGAACCTGCTGGATGTCGACGAACGTGGCTTTGATCATTCCGACCGCCGTCTGCTGCTGACCATGATCGAGAAGTTCGACGGCGGCCCGGTGGGGCTCGACAACATTGCCGCGGCGATCGGCGAGGAGCGTCACACCATCGAGGACGTGCTCGAGCCCTATCTCATCCAGCAGGGCTACATCATGCGTACTCCGCGAGGCCGCGTGGTGACCCGGCACGCCTACCTGCATTTCGGCCTGAACATCCCCGGGCGCTTCTGCGAAGGTGGTGAATATGCCGCCGAGGACGACATATGACAGATCAAATCGGGTTTTTCGTGGTCCTACCGCTGGCACGGCGCAGGCTCGCTGGCAATACGACATTATCGATGCAAAAACAGTTGCCGGGGCGGATTGGCAAGTTCAGGAGTAACCACTAGAGTATGCGCGCGCAAAATGGGCTGGAACCGTTCGCACACCGTTGTCGCGTCTATTACGAGGATACCGACGCCGGTGGCGTGGTGTATTACGTCAACTACCTCAAGTTCATGGAGCGCGCCCGCACCGAGCGGCTGCGGCACCTTGGGTTCTCCCAGGCCCAGCTGGCGCAGGACAACCTGTTGTTCGTGGTCCATTCCAGCGAGGCGCGCTATCACGCGCCGGCCCGCCTGGACGATGAGCTGCGGGTGACCGCGCAAGTGCTTGAATTGAATCGTGCCAGCCTGCGCTTCGTGCAGCAGGTGTGGCGAACACAGGATGAAGTGCTGCTCTGCGAGGGGCAGTTCCTGGTGGCCGCCGTGCGCGCCGACACTTTCAAACCCCGGGCCATTCCGCCAGAACTGCGCGACGCCTTCCTGGCGGACGGCACGGGTACTCAATCGAACGCAGGAGAATAAGCGTGGAAGCAAACGTCGTCGACCATACCTCCATGTGGAGCCTGGTCGCCAATGCCAGTATCGTGGTTCAGCTGGTGATGCTGACCCTCGTGGCAGCCTCGGTGACCTCTTGGATCATGATCTTCCAGCGCAGCACCATGCTGCGCGCCGGTCGTCGTGCACTGGACGCTTTCGAAGAGCGTTTCTGGTCAGGCATCGACCTGTCCAAGCTCTACCGTCAGGCGGGCAGCAACCCTGATCCGGACTCGGGTGTCGAGCAGGTGTTCCGCGCCGGCTTCAAGGAGTTCTCGCGCCTGCGCCAGCAGCCGGGTGTCGACCCGGACGCGGTCATGGAAGGTGTCGGTCGTGCCATGCGCGTAGCCATCTCCCGCGAGGAAGAGAAGCTTGAGCAGAGCCTGCCGTTCCTGGCCACCGTCGGTTCCACCAGCCCGTACATCGGCCTGTTCGGTACCGTATGGGGCATCATGAACTCGTTCCGCGGCCTGGCCAGCGCCCAGCAGGCTACTTTGGCCACCGTGGCACCCGGCATCGCCGAGGCGCTGGTTGCCACCGCGATCGGCCTGTTCGCCGCGATCCCCGCCGTTATCGCCTACAACCGTTTTGCCGCGCGCAGTGAAGTGCTGATTGGCCGCTACTACACCTTCGCCGATGAGTTCCAGGCGATCCTGCACCGCAAAGTACACACCAGCGAAGAGTGATCAGGTAGAAACCCATGGCCCGAGTTCGCCACAAACGCAAGCCGGTCGCCGAGATGAACGTGGTGCCCTACATCGACGTGATGCTGGTGCTGCTGGTCATCTTCATGGTGACCGCCCCCATGCTCAATCAGGGCGTGAAGGTGGACCTGCCCAAGGTTTCCAGCGAAGCCCTGCCGCAGGACAACAACGTCCAGGTCCTGACCATTTCGATCAAGGCCGACAAGACCTACTACTGGAACCTTGGCAGCGAAGTCGACACCGACAAGCAGATGGACAAGGCCATGACCTTGCCGGAAATGACTGGGGCGGTGACCAAGATCATCGCCGCCGGCCGTGATCAGGGCAAGCAGACCCAGGTCTTCATCCGTGGCGACAAGGCCGTCGACTACGGCGCGGTCATGGGTGCCATGGGCGGGTTGCAGAAGGCCGGTGTCGGTAACGTTGGCCTGATTACCGAGGCGCCCTGATGCAACAGCGAGAGCCATCCGCCTCGGAAAGCTACTTCTGGCCCAGTGTCTGGGCCATTGCGCTGCATGTGCTGGTGTTCGGCATGCTGTTCGTCAGCTTCGCCATGACGCCAGAGCTGCCGCCTGCCAAACCTATCGTCCAGGCCACGCTCTACCAGCTCAAGTCCAAGAGTCAGGCGACTACCCAGACCAATCAGAAGATTGCCGGGGAGGCGAAGAAGACCGCTTCGCGCCAGACCGAGGTCGAGCAGATGGAGCAGAAGAAGGTCGAGCAGGAGGCCGTGAAGGCCGCGGAACAAAAGAAAGCCGACGCCGCTCAAAAGGCCGAGGAGGCTCGCGAAGCCGCCGAGGCGAAGAAGGCTGAGGAGGCCGCCAAGGCCGCCGAGCAGAAGAAAGCCGCCGAGGCCAAGAAAGCCGAGGAAGCGAAGAAGGCCGCTGAAAAGCAACAGGCCGACATCGCCAAGAAGAAGGCTGAGGAAGAGGCCAAGAAGCAGGCCGAGGAAGAAGCCAAGAAACAAGCCGCGGAAGAGGCGAAGAAGAAAGCCGCCGAAGACGCGAAGAAAAAAGCAGCCGAGGACGCCAAGAAGAAAGCGGCGGCCGAGGAGGCGAAGAAGAAGGCAGCTGAAGAGGCCAAGAAAAAGGCCGCGGCAGACGCCCAGAAGAAAAAGGCACAGGAAGCGGCTCGCAAGGCGGCGGAAGACAAGAAGGCCCAGGCGCTCGCCGAGCTGTTGTCCGACACCACCGAGCGGCAGCAGGCGCTGGCCGACGAGCAGGGTGACCAGGTGGCCGGCGACTTCGACGACCTGATTCGCATGCGCGCGGCCGAAGGTTGGGCGCGTCCGCCATCTGCGCGCAAGGGCATGACGGTAGTTCTGCAGATCAACATGCTGCCGGACGGCACCATCACCAACGTGAGTGTGGCCAAGTCCAGCGGCGACGGCCCGTTCGACAGCTCGGCCGTGGCCGCGGTGAAGAACATTGGTCGGTTGACCGAGATGCAGGGCTTGAAGCCGAGCGATTTCAATCCGTATCGTTCATTCAAGATGACATTTACACCTGAGGATCTAGCGTTGTGATTAAACGTCTGAGAGGACTCCTGGTCTTGCTCTGCTGCGTGGCAGGCATGGCCATGGCAGAAGAAAAGAACATCCTGGTCACCAGTGGTAGCGACCGGGCAACTCCCATTGCGGTAGTGCCGTTCGGCGTGCAGGGCGGCAGCGTGCTGCCCGAGGACATGGCTGACATCATCAGCAACGACCTGCGCAACTCCGGTTACTACGGGCCGATTCCGCGGCAGAACATGATCAGCCTGCCTACCCAGGCCAGCGAAGTGATCTTCCGTGACTGGAAAGCCCTGGGCGCCCAGTACGTCATGGTCGGCAACATCGTGCCGGCAGGTGGTCGCCTGCAGGTGAGCTACGCGCTGTTCAACGTCGCCACCGAGCAGCAAGTGCTGACCGGCAGTGTTGCTGGCGGCGTCGACCAGCTGCGCGACATGGCTCACTACATCGCCGATCAGTCGTTCGAAAAGCTCACCGGGATCAAGGGTGCGTTCTCCACCCGCATGCTGTACGTGACCGCCGAGCGTTTCTCGACCAACAACACCCGTTACACCCTGCAGCGTTCGGACTACGACGGTGCCCGTGCAGTGACCCTGTTGCAGTCGCGTGAGCCGATCCTGTCGCCGCGTTTCGCGCCGGATGGCAAGCGTATCGCCTATGTCTCGTTCGAGCAGAAGCGCCCGCGCATCTTCATCCAGCACATCGACACCGGCCGCCGCGAGCAGATTACCAACTTCGAAGGCCTGAACGGCGCTCCAGCCTGGTCGCCTGACGGTACCCGTCTGGCGTTCGTGCTGTCGAAGGATGGCAACCCGGACATCTACGTGATGAACGTGGCCTCGCGCCAGATCACTCGCGTGACCGCAGGCCCGGGCATCAATACCGAGCCGTTCTGGGGCAAGGATGGCAACACCCTGTACTTCACCTCCGACCGTGGCGGCAAGCCGCAGATCTATAAACAGTCGATTGGTGGCGGTGGTGCCGAGCGCGTGACCTTCGTTGGCAACTACAACGCCAACCCGAAACTGTCGGCGGACGAGAAGACCCTGGTGATGATCCATCGCCAGCAGGGCTTCACCAACTTCAAGGTGGCCGCTCAGGACCTGCAACGCGGAAGTGTAAAGATTCTCTCCGAGACCAGTCTTGATGAGTCTCCCACTGTTGCGCCAAACGGCACCATGCTAATCTACGCCACCCGCCAGCAGGGCCGGGGAGTCTTGATGCTCGTGTCGCTTAACGGCCGTGTGAGGCTCCCACTTCCTACCGCTCAAGGCGAAGTCAGAGAACCGTCCTGGTCCCCTTACCTGAACTGATTGCGGCGTAACATTTTTTGCTTAACACACTGGGGTTTCATTAGGAGTTTCACGATGGAAATGCTGAAGTTTGGTAAATTCGCTGCGCTGGCTCTGGCCATGGCCGTAGCTGTAGGTTGCTCCTCGAAGGGCGGTGACAACGCTGGTGAAGGCGCTGTTGACCCGAACGCTGGCTACGGTGCCAACACTGGCGCTGTCGACGGCTCCCTGAGCGAAGAAGCCGCCCTGCGCGCAATCACCACCTTCTACTTCGAATACGACAGCTCGGATCTGAAGCCAGAAGCCATGCGCTCCCTGGACGTTCACGCCAAGGACCTGAAAGCCAACGGCAACCGCGTTGTTCTGGAAGGCAACACCGACGAGCGCGGCACCCGCGAGTACAACATGGCTCTGGGTGAGCGTCGTGCCAAGGCCGTTCAGCGCTACCTGGTTCTGCAGGGCGTTTCCCCTGCTCAACTGGAACTGGTTTCCTACGGCGAAGAGCGTCCAGTTGCCACCGGCAACGACGAGCAGTCCTGGGCTCAGAACCGTCGCGTAGAACTGCGTAAGTAAGTTCTTATGCGTATGTGCCGTCGTGCTGTAACCGTCCTCGCACTCAGCCTGCCCCTTTCGGCGTGGGCTGCGGTTCCCGTAGTAGATGACAACGCGGGTGGCTATCCACCTGCGGGTTATGGCACGAGCGGCGCCTATGCCGGAGCAGGGGCTTCGGCCCCTGCTTCTGCAAATGGCCAGCTGTTCATGCAGCTGCAGCAGATGCAGGACCAGATTTCCCGCCAGCAAGGCATCATCGAAGAGTTGCAGAACGATGTGTCGCGCATGAAGCAGGAAAACCTCGAGCGCTACCAGGATCTCGACCGCCGCATCAGCAGCGGTGCCGCGCCTGCCGCGACTCCAGACAATTCCTCCACCGGTGGCGCGAACAACGCAGCCACGGGTGCCGCCGCCGGCGCCAGCGCCGCGCAGCCACCGGCCGCCAGCAGCGAGCCGGGTGATCCGGCGAAAGAGAAGCTGTATTACGACGCCGCTTTCGACCTGATCAAGCAGAAGGACTTCGACAAGGCCAGCCAGGCCTTCAACGCCTTCTTGCGCAAGTACCCCAACAGCCAGTACGCCGGCAATGCCCAGTACTGGCTTGGCGAGGTCAACCTGGCCAAGGGCGACCTGCAAGGCGCCAGCCAGGCCTTCGCCGAAGTCGGCCAGAAGTACCCGAAACACAGCAAGGTGCCGGACTCGCTGTACAAGTTGGCCGATGTCGAGCGCCGCATGGGCCACACCGACAAGGTCAAGGGCATCCTGCAGCAGGTCATCACCCAGTACCCCGGCACTTCCGCCGCACAACTGGCCCAGCGCGACCTGCAGAAGCTCTGAGCGATCCGTTGATGAAGAAACCCGCGCCTGCCGCGGGTTTTTTCGTTAGAATCACGGCCCTTTTTTCGTAAACACGCTGCCGCGGATAACGCCATGTCGAGTCCGCGACAGTGCCTGACGGAGGCGGACAGCCTGTTCAGCTGTCACGCCCGTGGCGAACATGCAAGACACATTACGCATCACCGAAGTGTTTTACTCGTTGCAGGGTGAAACGCGAACGGCCGGGCTGCCCACGGTTTTCGTGCGCCTGACCGGTTGCCCCCTGCGCTGCCAGTACTGTGACAGTGCCTACGCCTTCAGTGGCGGCACTATTCGCACCCTCGATTCGATCCTCGAGCAGGTCGCCGGCTTCAGGCCGCGCTACGTCTGCGTGACCGGCGGCGAGCCGCTGGCCCAGCCCAACGCGTTGCCGTTGCTGCAGCGCCTGTGCGATGCCGGTTATGACGTGTCGTTGGAAACCAGCGGCGCCCTCGACATCAGTGGCGTCGACACCCGGGTCAGCCGTGTGGTTGACCTCAAGACCCCAGGCTCGGAAGAGTCCCATCGCAACCGCTACGAGAACATCGAGCTGCTGACCGGCAACGACCAGGTCAAGTTCGTCATCTGTTCCCGCGAGGACTACGATTGGGCGGTTTCCAAGCTGATTCAGTACAACCTGGCCGAGCGTGCCGGGGAGGTGCTGTTCTCGCCCAGCCACCATCAGGTGAGCGCTACCGACCTGGCCGACTGGATCGTCGCCGACAACCTGCCCGTGCGTTTCCAGCTGCAGTTGCATAAGTTGCTGTGGAACGACGAACCCGGACGTTGAGGAGAAAAACATGACTGACAAACGCGCGGTAATCCTGCTGTCCGGTGGCCTGGACTCGGCCACCGTGGTGGCCATGGCCAAGGCCGACGGCTACCAGTGCTACACCATGAGCTTCGACTACGGCCAGCGCCATCGCGCCGAGCTCAACGCCGCGGCACGGGTGGCCCGTGACCTGGGCGTGGTCGAGCACAAGGTGATCGGCCTGAACCTCGACGGCATCGGTGGCTCGGCCCTGACCGACAGCAGCATCGATGTGCCCGAGGCCCCAAGCGAGGGAATTCCGGTCACCTACGTGCCGGCTCGCAACACCGTGTTCCTTTCCCTGGCCCTGGGCTGGGCGGAGGTGCTCGAAGCCCGTGACATCTTCATTGGTGTCAACGCCGTGGACTATTCCGGTTATCCGGACTGCCGCCCGGAATTTGTCGAAGCCTTCGAGCGCATGGCTAACCTGGCCACCAAGGCCGGCGTGCAAGGGCAGGGCTTTTGCATCCAGGCACCGTTGCAGAACCTGAGCAAGGCGCAGATCGTCCAGGCGGGCATTGCCCGTGGCGTTGACTACAGCCTCACCGTTTCCTGCTACCAGGCCGACGACGACGGGCGTGCCTGTGGCAAGTGCGACAGCTGCCGCCTGCGGGCCGACGGCTTCAAGGCGGCAGGTGTAGAGGATCCCACCCGGTATTTTTGAAAAAAGTTGCGATGGGGTGTTGATTTCCTCTGAGAAATCAGTAATATACGCGCCATCCAACGGGTCGTTAGCTCAGTTGGTAGAGCAGTTGGCTTTTAACCAATTGGTCGTAGGTTCGAATCCTACACGACCCACCATATTCTCAACCTTTCCAGTCTGGAATGGTTGATACGAAAAACCCGCCTATAGGCGGGTTTTTTCGTTTCCAGGCCAAATAAGCAAGGACTTGGCGCTTTTTGAGCTTACACGCTCTATTGCGCGTTGCCGCGGAACCCGTTCCTCACTCACTTTCCCTCTGCCCCAAGCCAGGAGCCATGGCGCGGTGGCTCATTGCAATTATCTTTTCAAACTCTACAACTATTTGCAGCGCTAAATGTCATTCTTTGCAGGTCGGCTGTTCATGGGGATGCCGGCCTAACCGCATAGGAGCGAACACACATGGCAGCACTGCACGGCAGCACATTGGAAGCCATCAAGCACAACCAGGCGCAGTTGTTGGAGCAATGGACGGCAGCGCTTGAGGCCAATGGCGCTACCCGCAATATCAAGGAACAGACCCTGTTGCAGGAAACCCGCGATTTCCTGCAACTGCTGGTCGATGTCTTGCAGACAGGCAGTGGCAATGACATCGCCATCAGCGACTGGGATGAAACCCGCCGGTTCCTGGAAAAACTCTCGGCCAGCCGCGCCCAACTGGGGCACGACTCGCACCAGGCGGTGTATTTCATCTTCGCCCTCAAGGGGCCGCTGTTCAGCCTGCTGCAAACGCATTTCAGCGACGACCCGGCTCGCTTGGCCGAGCAATTGTGGTTGATCTCCGAGCTGGTCGACACTTTAGGGATGCACACCATCCGCACCTATCAAAAGACCCGCGAAGCGGTTATCAAGCGCCAGCAGGAAGAGCTGCTGGAGTTGTCCACTCCGGTGGTCAAGCTGTGGGATGGCGTGCTGGCCCTGCCGCTGATCGGCACGCTCGATTCGCAGCGTAGCCAGACGGTGATGGAGTCGTTGTTGCAACGTATCGTCGACACCGGCTCGGAAATCGCCATCATCGACATCACCGGTGTGCCGACTGTCGATACCCTGGTCGCCCAGCATCTGCTCAAGACCGTCACCGCCATCCGGCTGATGGGCGCCGACTGCATCATCAGCGGGGTGCGCCCGCAGATCGCGCAGACCATCGTGCACCTGGGGTTGGACCTGGGCACCCTGACTACCAAGGCTAACCTCGCTGATGCGCTGAAGCTCGCGCTCAAGCGCCTGGGTGTGAACCTGGGCGAGCAGGCCTGAGCCCATGGACCGTATCCCGATTCTGCGGATGGGCGAGTTTCTGCTCGTGACCATCCAGGTCGACATGCATGACAAGCTGGCCATGTGCTTGCAAGACGACCTTACCGACCGCATCAGCGCCACCTCCGCCAGGGGCGTGTTGCTCGACATCTCGGCGCTGGACATGGTCGACTCGTTCATTGGCCGGATGATCGCTGACATCGCCAGCCTGTCGCGGCTGATGGATGCCCAGGTGATGGTGGTGGGCATGCAGCCGGCCGTGGCCATTACCCTGGTGGAACTGGGCTTGACCCTGCCTGGGGTGAGCACGGCACTGGATGTGGAGCGAGGCATGCAGCGGCTCAGCCAGCACGTGAGGCACCCATGAGCGGCGAGCACAGTGGCAGCCTGCCGGTACGCATCGAGCAGGACGTGGTACTGGCCCGGCAGTTGGCGCGCAAACTGGCCAGCGATTGCGGCATGCGCCTCGTGGACCTGACCAAGCTGGTCACCGCTGTCAGCGAGCTGGCGCGCAACACCGTGATCTATGGCGGCGGGGGCGACATGGATTGGCAGGTGCTCGAGGAAGCGGGTCGCACCGGAGTGCGCTTGTTGTTCCGTGACGAAGGGCCGGGTATCGCCGACCTGAAGCTGGCCCTGACCGATGGCTGGACCTCCGGCAATGGCCTGGGCCTGGGCCTGACCGGCGCTCGCCGTCTGGTGGACGAGTTCGAGCTCGACAGCGTGCCAGGCGAGGGCACGCGGGTGACGATCACGCGATGGATATGAATATTTCTGCCAGCAGGACGCAGGTCTTGCCCTTGGAAGAGGGCACCCAGATCGGCCACGCCCGGCGCACCGCACAGCGCCTGGCCGAGCAACAAGGCTTCGACAGCGAGGACGCCGGCCGTGTGGCGTTGCTGGCTACCGAGCTGGCCAGCAACGTGCTCAAGCACGCCGGAGCGGGTGCATTGCACTTGCGCAGCGTGCCCGGTGCCAACGGCCTGGGCATCGAGTTGCTGGCAGTGGACCGGGCTCAAGGGTTCGATGCCCAGACATGCCTCGTCGATGGCTACTCCACCGGTGGTACACAGGGCATCGGCCTGGGCGCGGTGGCACGTATGGCCAAGGTGTTCGACATGCACACCGACGCCCGCGGCTCGGTAATCATGGCCCGCGTGTACCAACGCGCTGCCGAAAGTCGTGACCTGCGCATCGGCGTCAGCCATCACGCGCTGCATGACGACCCGGCTTGCGGCGACACCTGGCACGTCGCGCTCACCCACGGGCGTCTCAGCGCCTTGCTGGTCGACGGCCTGGGGCATGGCCCGGATGCCGAGGAGGCGGCCCAGAGCGCGGCAGCGGCATTCGCCGAGGATGCCTTTCTCGACCCACTTTTGCTGATCGAGCGGCTGCACCTGGCGATGTGCAGCACCCGGGGCGGCGCGGTTGCCATCGCACAGCACGATCAGCACAGCGGCCATATGGCCTTCTCTGGCATCGGCAACATCGGCGCCAGTCTGGTGGCGCCGACCCGCATGCGCGGCATGCCCTCGCTTCCAGGTATCGTCGGCGGGCAATACCGCAAAGCCCAGGTCTTCGACTACGCTGACGTGACGGGCAACCTGCTGATCCTCTACAGCGACGGCCTGCAGTCGCGCTGGAATCTACAAGACTACCCTGGGTTGGTGCATCGCCACCCGGCGGTGATTGCTGCCGTGCTGCATCGGGATTTCTGCCGGGGGCGGGACGATGTGACGGTGCTGGTGATCGACCTGGAGCCAGACCATGGCTGAGCCTACCATGCGAGACGCCGAGCAGTTCGCGCGGCTGCAGGCCGAAAACGAGGCCCTGCGCGCCGAGCTCGAAGAAACCAATCAAGGCGTGCTGGCCTTGTATGCCGAGCTGGACATCCAGGCTGAGCACTTGCGCCAGGCGTCCGACCTTAAAAGTCGCTTTCTGTCGTACATGAGCCATGAGTTCCGCACCCCGCTGGGCTCGATACTGAGCATCACCAGCCTGCTGGCCGACGAGCTGGACGGGCCGCTGTCGGAAGAGCAGCACCGCCAGGTTGCATTTGTCAGTAATGCGACCCGTGAGTTGTCGGACATGGTCGACGACCTCCTCGACCTCGCCAAGATCGAGGCCGGGCGCATCACCATCTCGCCGGCCTGGTTCGATATGTTCGACCTGTTCGCGGCGCTGCGCGGGATGTTTCGGCCGATCGTCGACGCCACGGCGGTCGACCTGATTTTCGAAGAGCCGGTGGGCCTGCCGCGCCTTTATACCGACGACAAGAAGCTTGCGCAGATCCTGCGCAACTTCATCTCCAATGCCTTGAAGTTCACTACCCGCGGTGAAGTGCGAGTGTCGGCGCAACTCGTCGATGCGCAGCACATCCGCTTCGCCGTCAGCGATACAGGCATTGGCATTGCCTCGGAGCTGCTGGGCACGTTGTTCGAGGATTTCGCACAGCTCGATTCACCCTTGCAGAAACGCCTGCGTGGCACCGGCCTGGGGCTGTCGTTATGCAAGCGTTTCGTCACGCTGCTGGGCGGGGAGGTAGGCGTGCACAGCGAGCCAGGGGTCGGTTCCACTTTCTTCGTGATCATTCCGCTGGCGTTGGCCCAGGAGAGTGTGGATGAAACCTGACCTGCGCCTGCTCATCGTCGATGACAACGTCGCCACCCGTTACGCCCTGCGCCGCCGCCTCGGCGCGCACGGCTACGAAGTGCTCGAAGCGGGCACCGGCGGGGAGGGGCTGGCGCTGATTCGTGACGAGCAAGTGGATGCGCTGATTCTCGACGTCAACCTCCCGGACATGAGCGGTTTCGACATTGTCCGGTTGCTGCGCGAGGACAGTCGCACGGCGCTGTTGCCGGTGATCCACGTGTCGGCGGCATCGATCCAGAGCGGCGATATCATTACTGGCCTGAACGCCGGTGCCGATGCTTATCTGATCCACCCGGTGGACCCGGACGTGCTGCTCGCCACCCTGCGCACCCTGCTGCGAGTGCGCGACACCGAGCGGGCCTTGCGCCAGAGCGAAGCGCGGTTCCAGGAAATCTTCCGGGGTGTGTCCGCCCCCATCGCCGTGCTCGATGGCGACTTGAAGGTGCACGAATGCAACCTCGCCTTCGCCCACCTGGTGCAGGACAACCGCGACCCGCTGTGTCTGCACGAGTGCTTCGCCGAAGGCCAGGTCAAGGCGCTCGCGGAGTTGCGCCAGCACCTCGCGGCGGGGGAGCGCTGGAAAGGCACGCTGGGCATGCGCCTGCAGGGGCAAGCGCGCGACACCGAGTGGCAACTGTCGCCGTACCAGGCGCCTGGCCTGTGTCTGGTGTTCGTCGAGGACATCACCGAACACCGTCACCGCGAGCGCTCGCACCTGGCACGCCTGGACGATGCCAACAGCCAGTTGGCCAGGGAAGTGGCCGAGCGCGTGCGCACCGAGGCGCAACTGTTGCAGTTGCAGAAAATGGATGCCTTGGGCAGCCTCACCGGGGGCATCGCCCACGATTTCAACAACCTGCTGACCGGCATCATCACCAGCCTTGAGCTGATCCGCAAACGAGTGGCGGAAAACCGTGTGGAAAAGGTGCCGAAGTATGCCGAGGTGGCGCTGAGTTCGGCCAACAGCGCTGCCGTGCTCACCCAGCGGCTGCTGGCCTTTGCCCGCCAGCAACCGCTCGACACCCGTCCGGTGGACGTCAACCAGCACATACGCTCGCTGGAGGAACTGGTGACCCGCACGATCGGTGAGCGAGTCACCCTCACCCTGGAGTTGTCCACCCTGCCGGCCATCGCCCTGGTCGATCCGGTGCAACTGGAAAGCGCGGTGCTCAACCTGGTCATCAACGCCCGCGATGCGCTGCCCAAGGGCGGGCAAATCTGGGTCAACACTTCGGCGGCCTGGTGCCACGGCGACGCCAACCTCGCCGATGGCGCCTACGTGGCCGTGACCGTGCGCGACAACGGCAGTGGAATCGAGGCAGAGTTGCTCGACAAGGTCTTCGATCCGTTCTTTACTACCAAGCCTCTCGGCCAGGGCACTGGCCTGGGCTTGTCGACCATCTACGGTTTCGCCCGCCAGTCGGGTGGCCATGTGAAGCTGCGCAGTGTGGTTGGCAAGGGCACCGAGGTGACGCTGTTGCTGCCGGCCAGCGACGAGGCGGCGGTCAGCCTGGACCGCGAGGTCGAGAATGACCAGCAGGGCAATGGCGAGCACGTGTTGATCGTCGAGGACATGGCCTCGGTCCGACTGTCGGTGGCCGAGGCGCTGGGCGAGGCCGGGTACCGATGCACCTTGGCGTCGACCATCGATGAGGCGTTGCAATACCTGCAGCAGGAGGAGAGCATCGACCTGCTGTTGACCGATGTCGGACTACCGACCATGAGTGGGCGAGAGCTGGCTGACATCGCACGGTTGCATCGACCAGGGTTGCCGGTGCTGTTCATGACCGGGTACGCCGATGCGGCGCTGGACCGCCAGGCGTTCCTGGGGACAGGGATGGAAATGCTGGTGAAGCCATTCAAAATGTCGGAGTTGCTCGACAAGGTCAAGCACGCGGTAGTGCGCTTGGGCTGAGGGGCGCCGTGACCTTCTCGCCGCCGTACACGCTTGGGTTACCCCGATGCGCATGATCGGCATGCCATCAATGGTATACCGGCGTCAACGGTTCAGCCGCCGAGCATCGAAGGCATCGCGTGCCTGGTAGGCGGTGTAGGTGGCCTGAGCTGCCACCAGGCCGGCCAGGCCAAAGGTGCGTTCGAGGCCGAACCGGCTGAAACCACTCGGGATCGGCAGGCGACGGGCGATGGCGTCCGCCAGGACTTCGCCGGCGACCGTGGTCGGTGCCATGCCGTGGCCGCCGAAGCCGACGGCGTGCCAGATGCCGTTAGCGTCCTGGCCGATCTGCGCCATCTGGTGGCGTCCGTAGCTCATCAGGCCGCCCCAGGCGTATTCCAGCGCCACGTCCTCGAGTTGCGGATAGACGCTCACCAGGTCGGCCTTGAGCAGCTTGGCGATGGCCTGTGGCGCGCGATCGAGGATGGATATGCGTCCGCCCCAGAGGATTCGGGTGTCTTTCAGTGGGCGGTAGTAATCGAAGGCGAAGCGTGTGTCGTAGATGGCCGACTGGCAGTCGATGGCGTCCGGCAAGCGCGCGCCCAATGGCGGGGTGGTTACCACGTAGGTGGCGATCGGCAGCACGGCGCGTTCGATCGGGGCGTAGATGCCACGGGCATAGCCCCCTGCGCTGAACACCACTTCCTCGGCATGGACTTCGCCCTGGCCGGTGCGCACGATGTAGCCGCCTGCCTTCTTCTCGATGCCGGTCACCGGCGACTGCTCGTAGATCGTCACCCCGGCCTGGGCGGTAGCCTGGGCGATGCCGCAGACGTACTTGAGCGGGTGGAAGTGGAATGCGTTGCGCTCCAGCAATCCGCCGTAATAGCGCTCGGTCCTGAGCTGTTCCTTCAGTTCGCCGGGGGCGATGTATTGCCAGTCGACGCCATAGGCCTGCTTCATCAGCTGGCGTGGTTTCTCAAGGCGCAACGGGTCGTTGAACCAGTTGGCGAGGATCACGCCCTGGTCGACCAGGTCGCAGTCGATGGTGTAGCGGCGGGTGCGTTCGCGGATCAGGTCGACGGCGTCGAGTGTCAGTCGATACAGCTTGCGTGCCTCGTTGGCGCCCAGCGCCGATAGCAGGTCGGCGTTGCCAAGGCTGTAGCCGCCGAAGACGAAGCCGCCGTTGCGTCCCGATGCACCATGGCCGATGCGTTGCGACTCGAGGATCGTCACATCGCTCACCCCGCGCTCGGCAAGCCCTATCGCGGTCGACAGGCCGGCCAGGCCGCCACCGAGTATGCACACGCGGGTATCGGTGCGCCCACTCTGGGCAGGGTAGAGGGTTCTGCTGGCGGTGGCTTCGTAGTAAGAGTCGAAGGTGCTGTTCATCAGGGTCCCGGAGCAGTGATGGGCGGACCGGTGCGGGGCCGCCAATGGAGTTTTCAGGCGGGCTGCTGACTGGCCGCGACCGCGTTGCCGGAAGGCTCTGCTTTGCTACGTTCGGCCTTGCGCATCTCGATGCTGGAGAAGTCCATTTCCCTGTAGCGCACCACCCTGGAGCCTGTGACCAGCTTGTGGCCGAACCAGACCACCACGAACAGCACCAGGCCGACATAGGTGGCGAAGGCACCGATCCAGTCGATCTGCCCGCCGATGAACGCCTGGTAGTTCTGCCCGAGCATCACCACCATGCACAGGCCGAAGGCGAACAGCGGGCCGAACGGGAAGTACTTCGAGACATACGGCAGTTTCGCCAGGTCGTGGCCATGGAACAGGTAGCCGCGGCGGAAACGGTAGTGGCTGATCGCGATGCCCAGCCAGGCGATGAAGCCGAGCATGCCGGAGGTGTTGAGCAGCCACAGGTAGAGCTTGCCAGGGCTGAACAGGAAGCTCAGCAGGCACAGGCCGGCGACTGCGGCGGTGGCCAGCAGCGCCCAGACCGGCGTGCCGCTGCGGGTTACCCGGGCGAAGATGGCCGGCGCCTTGCGCTCCAGCGCCAGGCTGTAGAGCATGCGTGAGGAGGCATACATGCCCGAGTTGCCGGCGGACAGCACCGAGGTCAGGATCACTGCGTTCATCACGGCGGCGGCGGCGAGCATGTCGGCCTTGGCGAAGATCAGGGTGAACGGGCTGATGGTGACGTCCGACAGGCCGTCCTTGAGCAGCCGTGGGTCGGTGTAGGGGATCAGCAGGCTGATCACGACGATGGTGAGCACGTAGAACAGCAGGATGCGCCAGAAGATCTGACGCACGGCCTTGGGAATATTGCGCCCCGGATTTTCCGTTTCGCCGGCGGCGATGCCTACGAATTCGGTGCCCTGGAACGAGAAGCCGACGATCATCGCCACGCCGATCAGCGCTGGCAGGCCGCCGGCAACGGGCGCGTCGCCGATCTGCCAGAGGTGGGCGCCGCCGTCCTGGCCGCCTTCGAGGATGCCCAGCAGCATCAGCACGCCCACGGCGATGAAGATGATGATGGTGATGACCTTGATCAGGGCGAACCAGAACTCCGCCTCGCCGAAAAAGCGCACCGAGGCGACGTTGAGGGCGAACAGCAGCACCAGGAAGGCCGCGCTCCAGATCACCCCGGGGGTGTCCGGGAACCAGTAGAGCATGATGATCTGCACGGCCACCAGGTCCACGGCGATGGTCACGGCCCAGGAGTACCAGTAGTTCCAGCCCAGGGCGAAACCGAAGCTTTCTTCCACGTAGCGCGAGGCATAGGTGGAGAACGAGCCGCTGACCGGCATGCACGCGGCCATTTCACCGAGGCTGGTCATCAGGAAGTAGACCATCAGGCCGATTACCGCGAAGGCCAGCAGCGCGCCGCCGGGGCCTGATTGGGCGATGGTGGCACCGGAGGAGACGAACAGGCCGGTGCCGATGGAGCCGCCGATGGCGATCATGTTCAGGTGGCGGCTGGTGAGGGTGCGTTTGAGGTGTCCGGAAGGCGGGGTTGCGGCAGTTAAGTTTGCATTGTTGTTCGAATGGGTCATGGGCAACCTATTGGATCTGCATTCGGGTGAGTTGTTGTTTTTGTTGTGATCTGACCACTTCCAGTTGCAGGTGACGGGCGCGGGCTGGGCGCCGGTCGGCTGACGGCTTCTCCAATGCCGTGGCAGTTGCGATTGCTTTGATTGAAATCAGTATTGGCGTTGAAAGGCGTTCTCAACAAACGACAATTAGTTGCTACATCATTCCCTTTTGGAATGTTTAATTTCGTCGTTTTGATCCTATGCGAAAGGTGATGTTTGTCCGTATTCATCTGAGTTTCCCATGATTACTGAGGCACGAGTCCGTCATTCTGGAGCGCGATATTGTCATTTTGTAATTCTCAGGAAATGTACGAAACAATATGGCGGAAAATTATTCATCATCGATGCAACAAAAAACCGATACCTGGGGGACCAGATATCGGTTTTCGAAAGGTATCCCTTCAAGTGAAGGGGTGGGGATGAATGGTAGGCCGTGCCCGAGTCGTCAGCCTTCGTCAGGGCGAACCGTGTCGCTGCTGGCGGTCCGCTGCTCCTGTTTCGTTCGGGCGCCGGGCAGTTTGTCGAATTCATGCAGCCCGTTTTTCGCATACGGGTCGCCGATCCAGCGTGGGCTGGCGGTGAACGCTTCGTTGACCAGGCTCTTGGCCGGCTCGTAGCGGTCGTAGCTCAGGCCCGCCAGGTCGGACAGGGTGTGGATCAAGTGTGCGCTGCTGTAAGGGCGGTTGGCCATCGACTGCAGGTCGCGCGGGTGCGCCGCCTGCCAGCTGGGTGAGGTCCAGAGCAGGAAGGGGATGGTGTACATCGGCCGGGTTGGGTCGGCTTCGTTGCGGCCAAGGCGATCATGATTGCCTGAGCTGTAGACATCCTCGCCATGGTCGGAGAGGTACAGCAGGAAGCCGTTCGGTGTGCTGGCCGAATAGCGCTTGATCAGGTCGGACACGACGAAGTCGTTGTAGCGTACGGCGTTGTCATAGAAGTTGTAGGTCTGTAGCTGGTCGGGGGACAGCGCCGCCGGCGCGCCGGTGTGGTCCTTGAAGTGGTCGAAGCCGGCCGGATAGCGGTAGCGGTAATCCATGTGCGTGCCGAGCAGGTGGACGATGATCAGCTTCTTGCCGGCCGGGTCCTGCAGGGCCTTTTCGAAAGGCGCCAGGACCACGCTGTCGTATTGGCTGGCGTTCTGGTTGCGCTGGTTGTTCAGGTAGACCGGCATGTCCGTCTGCTGGGAGAAGGTGGTGAGCATGGTGTTGCGCTTGGTCATCGTCTGCTGGTTGGTGATCCAGAAGGTCTTGTAGCCGGCCTGTTTCATCAAATTGATCAGCGACGGGTCGGTGAGGAAGCGATCAGGATGCTGTTCGTCGCCGAACGTCAGGATTTGCTGCATCACTTCGATGGTGTACGGGCGTGGCGAAACGACGTTGCGGAACACGGTGAGGCCCTTGTCGCTGGCGGCCAGGGCGTCGAGGTTCGGTGTGGTGTCGCGGTTGTAGCCGTACAGGTGCATGTGCTCGCGAGTGGTGGACTCACCCAGTACCAGCACCAGGGTGCGTGGCGCGTCGCCGCTGGCATCCTTGAGGTTCTGCAGTGGCGGCAGGGCGGCGTTCTGCTCCAGCAGGGCCTGCATGTTGTCCAGTTGCTGGCGGTATTGCCGGTAGCCGACCACCAGTTGCCAAGGTACCGCGGCCGCCATGCGCTGTTCGACCTTTTCCTGGGCGTCGGCGAAGCTGCGTTGTTGGGAGACCATCTGCTTGTAGAACGGGTAACCCAGGGTTGCTGTCAGTAACACGGCGACCACCGGCAGGCGGCTGTAAAGCGGCAGGGTGACCGGGCGGATGCGCCGCCACAGCAGCACGGCGATCGCGCTGTAGAGCAGCAGCCCCAGGCATAGCCAGACGCTGAAGTATTGGCTGAAGTATTCCCCGGCCTCGGCGGTGTTGGACTCGAACATCACGAAGATGACGCTTTGCGAGAACTCCTGGCGGTAGATGGCGAAATAGCTCAGGCCGACCAGCGAGCTGGCCCACAACACCAGCCCGATCAGGGCGGCAAGGGGGCGGGTCAGGCGGGGTAGCAGCAGGACCGGTGCCAGCCACAGGCTGCTGAGGAACAGGGCGTCACGGAAGCCGGCGAAGCCGGTGGTGCCGCTGAACAACAGCAGAGCCTGGGTGATGCCGGAGAAGTACCAAAAGAACAGCAGGAGCCAGCCGAGGCCGGGCCAGTCGATGGATTTTCTAGCGGGGGGAGTTGTACGGGACACGTGTGCCTCAGAGCGCGGTTGCCTGCCGGATCGGTTGGCAGGCGACGCTAAAGGGGACCGTGTGAAAAGATCGTCAACAATTCATGAAAGTCCTGGAGAGGCTGACGAGTGAGATACGAGTAACTTGCTCTTGTTGTTCGCTCTTGTTGTTCGCTCTTGTTGTTGCTGTTTGCTGTTTGCTTTTAAGCGCGCGGTAGATCAGGCAACACCAATTGCGACTTCAGGAGGCCGAGTGGAGTTCTTGCGTAGGGAGGTGACGGGCATGGATGCCCGTCAAGCGCTGCGCCCCAGGATGGGGCGTTCAGCGCGGTCCTCCCGGGAGCAAGAACGGAGCGAGGGAACCCCGGAGCGAAGCGTAGGGGCCGGATGAATGGAGCGAGGATTTTTTGGTTCCTTTTTGATCCTTCAAAAAGGGACCCGCCGTAAGGGCGGAAAGGTGACTTTGCGTCACCATCGTAAATGAATGCGCGTATAACTTTTAAAACAAACTATTTAAAAGTCAAAGTCAAAATCAAAATCAAAATCAAAATCAAAATCAAAATCAAAATCAAAATCAAAGTCAAAGTCAAAGTCAAAGTAAAAGTCAAAGTCAAAGTCAAAGTCAAAGACGGTCGGTGTCGGTATTTATTGTTGTAAGCGCATTCATTTGCGATGGTGACGCAGAGTCACCTTTTCGCCCTTACGGCGAGTCACTTTTTGTCAAACGCGACAAAAAGTAACCAAAAAACGCTGCGCTCCGTTCATCCGGCCCCTACGCTTCGCTCCGGGGTTCCCTCACTCCGGCCTTGCTCCCGGGAGGACCGCGCTGCAGGGCCCATCCTGGGCCCCAGCGCTTGACGGGCATCCATGCCCGTCACCTCCCTGCGCAAGGCCTGCGTTCGGCCTCCTGAAGTCGCGAAGGTACGGGCGGCGCCTGGGCTGACGCAGCTGTCGCTAGTGGGGAAGGGGTTAACCTTGCGATCAAGATCAAGATCAAGATCAAGATCAAGATCAAACAACGGCTATACCCGGAACTGCTCCATCAACACCTGCTGCTGGTTGGCCAGACGGTTCAGCGCCTGGCTGATCCGCGCCGACTCGTCGGCCTGTCCGGCCAGCGACTCTGTCACATCACGTATCCCCGCCACGTTGCGGTTGACCTCCTCGGCCACGGCGCTCTGTTCCTCGGCCGCCGAGGCGATCTGCAGGTTCATGTCGGTGATCACCGCCACCGCCTCGCCGATCCGCTGCAGCGCTGGCAGCGTCTGTTCCATCTGCGCGGCGCTGTCCTGGGCCTGACGCTGGCCGGCGTGCATCGCGCCGACCACGTCCTGGGTGCCTTGCTGCAGCCCCTCGATCACCTGGCGGATCTCCTCCACCGAGACCTGCGTACGCTGGGCCAGGTTGCGCACTTCGTCGGCGACCACCGCGAAACCACGTCCTGCCTCGCCGGCGCGGGCGGCCTCGATGGCGGCGTTGAGCGCCAGCAGGTTGGTCTGCTCGGCGATGGCGCGAATCACCTCCAGTACCGAGCCGATCTGCTCGCCACGGCTTTCCAGGGCGCGCGCCTCTTCCATGGCCGCGTCCATGCCGCCGGCCAGTGCGCCAATCGCTTCACGGGTGGCGGACACCCGCGCCAGGCCGTCGCGGGTCGCCTGATCGGCGCCGCGCGCCGCTTGCGCTGCCTGGGCCGCATTGTGGGCGACGTCGTGTGCAGTGGCGCTCATCTCGTTGGCGGCGGTGGCCACCTGCTCGATCTCGCGGTGCTGTTGCTGCATGCCGTCACTGGTCTGGCTGGCGATCAGCGCCGACTGGTCGGCCGTACCACGGGCCTCTTGCAGGGAGCCCTTGAGCTGGGCGATCACCGGCTGGAGCTTGTCGAGGAAACGGTTGAACCAGCCGGTCAGTTGGCCCAGTTCGTCGTCGCGGGCGTAGTCCAGGCGACGGGTCAGGTCGCCTTCGCCACTGGCGATATCCTTCAGGCGGGCAGCCACGGCCAGGATCGGCCGGGTCACGCCGCGGGCAGTCAGCCACACCAGCAGCAGCCCCAGCAAGGCGGCGCCCAGGCCGATCAGCAGGCTGACCAGGTTGGCGCTCTGGTTATGGCTGTCCAGGCGCTGATTGAGGGCGGCAGCGGGGGCTTGCAGCACTTGTTCAGGCAGCTCGAGCAGGACCTGCCATGGCGCCGCGCCGGGGATCGGGGTGAAAGGCCGGGAAATGCGCATGGTGCCGTCGTCCAGGCGCTCGACCGCCTGGCCGGCGCGCAGCGGGCCGAGCAGCGCGGTGGCGCTGGCGCCGAAGGCCTGCTGCAAGGTCTTGCTCAGTTGGCTGGCGTCCTGGCTGTGGCCGGCGAGCAGGCCCGAAGGGCTGACAATACTGGCCTGGCCCTGTCCATCGAACAGCTCCTGGCGACCGGCCAGGCTCAGTTGCTGCAGGTTGTCCAGGCCGATGTCCAGGCCGACCACGCCCACCACCTTGCCGTTTTCCAGCAGCGGCAGGGCGATGCTGGTCATCAGCACCTGGTGGCCGTTGACCTCGTCGAAGTACGGGTCGAGCACGCAGGCCTTGGCGGTCTCCAGCGGGCAGGTCAGCCAGCGGTTGTAGGGCGAGCCGTTGGCACCGATGCTGGTGTCGGCGAGCATCGACTCCGGCATTGCCTCCACCTCGAGGGTACCGGTGCCGGGCTGCGACCAGTACAGGGAGAAGCGGCCGCTGTCGTTGCTGCCGTTGTCGGCCTGGCCGACGAAGCGAGCATCCTGATGATCCAGGGCGTTGGGCTGGAACACGAGATAGAGGCCGATCAGGTCGGCGTTGCCAGCCAGGGCGGCGCGCGCCTCGCGGCTGAGGTCGGCGCGCAGGTCACTGCCGCCACGGGCCTTGAGCGCCTGCACCAGGCGGGCGAAGCCGTTGCCGTACTGGTAGGCGTCCATGAAGTAGCGCTGGATACGCAGGGCCTGGGTCTCGCCGTGGGCCTGCAGGCGCAGGCGGGCGCTGTGGTCGAGCAGCTCGGTGTTGGCCAGGAACACCTGCTCGGCGCTGCGCCGGGCCTGGGTGAGCGAAGTGGCCACCAGCAGGGCGACGATGGCCAGCAGGCACAGACCGGCGAGCAGGGTGATCTTCCACTGGATGGAGAGACGGCGCAGCAACATGGGCTTTTCCTTCTCGGGCAAACAGGACGCCCGCGGTCAGGCGGGCGTCGGCGGGGTCAGTCGGCGATGCAGTTCGGTGGCGCTACCCTGAAGGCCTTGGTCAGCCAGGCCAGGTAGAGCACGCCAAGCAGGGCCCAGACACCGCCGAACAACAGCGAGTGTTCGTTCAGGTCCAGCCACAGCGAGACAATGATGCAGAAGCCTATCGTCGGCGCCACCAGATACTTGAGGTTGTTCGTCAGGCCCTTGTTCTGGCCCTCGCGGATGTAGCAGTGGTTGATCACCGACAGGTTGACGAAGCTGAACGCCACCAGCGCGCCGAAGTTGATCACCGAGGTGGCGGTGACCAGGTCGAAGAAGATTGCCGACAGCGAGATCAGGCCGACCACGGCGATGTTCAGCACTGGGGTCTTGTAGCGCGGGTGCAGGCGGGCGAACACACCGGCCGGGATCACGTTGTCACGACCCATCACGTACAGCAGGCGCGACACGCTGGTCTGCGAGGCCAGGCCCGAGGCGATGGTGTTGATCACCGTGCAGGCGATGAAGATCGACTGGAACAACTTGCCGCCGACGTACAGGGCGATTTCCGGCAGGGCCGCCTCCTGGTCGTGGAAGCGTGCCATGGTCGGGAAGTAGGCCTGGATGAAGTAGGACACGCCGATGAACACCACGCCGCCGATCAGCGCGGTGAGGAAGATCGCCCGTGGGATGGTCTTGCCCGGGTCGCGAGTCTCTTCCGACAGGCAGGTCACCGCGTCGAAGCCCAGGAACGAGAAGCACAGGATGGTCGCACCGGCGGCGAGGGCGGCGAACTGGGTCTGGTCGTCGGCGAACGGCACCAGGCTCCAGGCGGTGCCCAGCCCCTCGCCGTGGCCCAGTCCACGCCAGCACAGGTAGATGAACACGCCGATGATCGCCACCTGCACGGCGACGAACAGCAGGTTGAAGTGCGCCACCAGGTTGACGCTGCGCATGTTGATCAGGCTGATCAGGGTGACGAACCCGGCCACCCATACCCAGGCCGGTACCTCGGGGAACATTGCCGATAGGTAGAGCTTGGCCAGCAGCGCGTTGACCATGGGCAGCAGCAGGTAGTCCAGCAGCGACGACCAGCCCACCAGGAAGCCCACGTGCGGGTTGATGGCGCGTTGGGTGTAGGTATAGGCCGAGCCCGACTGTGGGAAGCGCCGCACCAGGGTGCCGTAGCTCACGGCGGTGAACAGGATACCGGCCAGGGCCAGGAGGTAGGCGCTGGGTACATGTCCGGCGGTGATGCCGGAGACGATGCCGAAGGTGTCGAACACGGTCATCGGGGTGAGGTAGGCCAGGCCGATGATCACCACATGCCAGAGGCGCAGGGACTTGCGGAACTGGGTGTTGCCGGGGGCGCTGTGGTCAGGCTGCATGCGGGCGCTGCTCCTTGATCGAAACAACGGGCACGGCAGATGACGGGCACGACAAGGTCGAGCGGATGGGCTCCATGTTGTTCACCTTTTATGTTGGAGCTGCGGGGTGCGCGAAATAAACAACGATGGTCGTTTGAGTGTCAAGTTAAACATGACAGAGTGCCAAGCGGATGGGAAGTTAATCGGTTTATTTGGCCGTTATGCAGTGCTTTTGGCCGATTGAGCAGATCGTAAGTCGATTTTGATGTTCGTAAAAATTTACAAGCCTTGTTCCGGTGAACTCCGTGCCCGGCTGTGTGGCGACAGACAAAATGCCTCACGCATTACCGCGTGAGCCGGGTGCCAGTGGTATTCTTGCCATCTCCAGCGCGGCCTCGTTTCCGTGGACCGCTCCAACGATCTCCCTATGGACAGCAATCGGTTCTATTCATGAAGAAATCAGTAGGCATCCTTTCCGGTCTGGCCGTGGCCATCGCCGTCGCAACCACCGCTGGCGCCTGGTACACCGGCAAGCAGCTGCCCGCGGAGCTGGAACGCTCCGTCGCCCGCGGCAACGAAGAGCTGAAGAAAGCCCTGGCCGGCAACGGCGGCAGCATGACCATCGAACTGGTCTCGCTGGACCAGCACTTCTTTACCAGTACCGCGCACTACCGCCTGAAGGCCGAGAACGTCCAGCTCGGCGAAGCCGAGGCATTGAACTTCCAGGTGGGCGTGACCGACCAGATCGAGCACGGCCCGTTCCCCTGGTCGCGGGTCAAGGCCTTCAAGCTGATGCCGGTCATGGCCACCAGCAACAGCGCGCTGGACAAGGATGACTTCACCAGCGGCTGGTTCACCGCCGCCGGCGACAAGTCGCCGGTCACCGCCCAGGTCAGCCTCGGTTACGGCGGCAGCGTCGACAGCGACATTCGCCTGGCGCCGGTCACGCTCAAGGAAGACGGCGGCAATGTCCTGGACTTCTCCGGCCTGCAGCTCAAGCTGCGCGGCGACCGTGAAGGCAAGGCGGTGGAGATCCACAGCAGCGCCGAGCACCTCGAGCTGAACTTCGTCGACGAGCAGCAGGCGCCAGTGAAGATCCTGCTCAACGGTTTCAAGGCCGGTGGCAAGCTCAGCGAGACCGCCCATGACATGGTCTATGTCGGCAACTTCGATCTGGCCCTGGCCGACACCCAGGTGACCTTCGGGCCGAAGCAGGAAGTGCTGGTACTCAAGGGCCTGCAGCAGAACAACCTGTACAACGCCGAGGGCGAGGCCAAGGACAAGCTGGCCGGGCGCCTGGAATACAAGGTCGATGAGATCAGCTACGCCGGTCGCAAGGTGGGCAGCGCGGAAATGGTCCTGACCATGAAATCCATCGACATCCCGGCCATGCAGGCGTTGATGGAGTGGTACCAGACCCAGCTGCCGCAGATGCAGCAGGCCGCCGCCGATGGCGAGGCGCCGTCGCTGGAAATGACCCCCGAGGAGCAGGCCAAGGTTCAGGGTGACCTGCAGAAGCTGCTGGTGGCCAAGCCGCAGGTGGCGGTGGAGAAGCTGGCGTTCAAGACCGCCAATGGCGAGAGCCGCTTCAACCTGGCGATGGACTTTGCCAGCCCGAGCTCGTTCGACCTGCCGCCTGATCAGTTGGGCAAGCAGTTGCTGACGCAACTGAAGGCCAAGCTCAGCGTTTCCAAGCCGATGGTCGCCGACCTGGCCACCTTGCAGGCGCTGCTTGAGGGTGAGACCGATGCCCAGGCCATCGCCCAGCAGTCCAGCCAGGCCGGTGAAATGGTCGGCATGATGGCGCTGCAGAGCGGCATGGCCACGGTGCAGGGCAGCGACGTGGTGTCGAGCCTGCAATACGCCGACGGCATGGTCGACTTCAACGGCAAGAAGATGACTGTCGAAGAGTTCGCCATGCTGATCAGCGGCCACCTGGCCGCGCTCCAGCCGCAGGGCTGATCCCTCAGGCAGACCCGCTCCCGTCGTCTTCGTGGGAGCGGGCTTGCCCCGCGATGGGCCCTCCCCGCAAAAACCCCTTTTGCATCCCTCCGATTGCCTGTAGCCTTCGCGTCCGATAAGAATCCGCGCCCGCAGAGGGGCCGAGACGCTGGCCGTCCGGCACCATTAGCCGATCTGCCAGGGCCGGGTGATACACTCGACTGACGCGCTCAAGCGCCCCGCAGGTCCAGCGATCATGACCCAGATTTCCGAACGCCTGTTGGTCCAGGCCCACCTCGATGCCAAGCAGCCCAACCCGCTGACGCCCGCGCAGGAGGCCGAATACCGTGCGGCCATCGCCTCCGAGCTGAAAAAGCAGAATGCCGTGCTGGTGGCCCACTACTATTGCGACCCGGTGATCCAGGCCCTGGCCGAGGAAACCGGCGGCTGTGTGTCCGACTCGCTGGAGATGGCGCGCTTCGGCAAGAACCACCCGGCCGAGACCGTGGTGGTGGCGGGTGTGCGTTTCATGGGCGAAACCGCGAAGATCCTCACCCCGGAAAAACGCGTGCTGATGCCTACCCTGGAGGCGACCTGCTCCCTCGACCTCGGTTGCCCGGTCGAGGCGTTTTCGGCGTTTTGCGACCAGCATCCCGAGCGTACCGTGGTGGTCTATGCCAACACCTCCGCTGCGGTGAAGGCCCGTGCCGACTGGGTGGTGACCTCCAGTTGCGCGTTGGAGATCGTCGAAAGCCTGATGGACAACGGCGAGACCATCATCTGGGGCCCTGACCAGCACCTGGGCCGCTACATCCAGAAGCAGACCGGTGCCGACATGCTGCTGTGGGACGGTGCCTGCATCGTTCACGAAGAGTTCAAGTCGCGCCAGCTGGCCGACATGAAGGCGCTGTACCCGGACGCGGCGATCCTGGTCCATCCGGAGTCCCCGGAAGCGGTGATCGAGCTGGCCGACGCGGTGGGCTCCACCAGCCAGCTGATCAAGGCGGCGCAGACCCTGCCGAACAAGACCTTCATCGTCGCCACCGACCGCGGCATCTTCTACAAGATGCAGCAGCTGTGCCCGGACAAGGAGTTCGTCGAGGCGCCGACCGCCGGCAATGGCGCGGCCTGTCGCAGCTGCGCGCATTGCCCGTGGATGGCGATGAACACCCTGGAGCGCACGTTGGACTGCCTGCGCAAGGGCAGCAACGAGATCTTCGTCGAGCCTGCGCTGATTCCCAAGGCGATCAAGCCGCTGAACCGCATGCTCGATTTCACCCAGGCGGCGCGGTTGAAGTTGTCGGGCAACGCCTGAAGCAAGGTGAGCATCATCCTGTGGGAGCGGCCTTGTGTCGCGAAAGGGCCGCACAGCGGCCACAAGATGTTCAGGTTCACGCAGGAAACACGGGCCGCTTCGCGGCCCTTTCGCGACACAAGACCGCTCCTACAGCGTGATCAGTGCCAGGCCTAGCGCCCCATCATCTCCTTGACCATTCGCTGCTGCTCCATGATCTCGCGCTGGCGCTGGTCGATCTGCGAGGCCAGCGGGAAGTTGCTGCCCGAGCGGCGCTTGGCGTAGTCGAGCTGCTGGATCGCCTGGTCGAAATCGCCGACCAGGGTGAAGTACTCGGCGCGGGCACGGTGCAGGCCGATGGTGTTGCCCGACAACCCGCGCACTTCGGCAACGTCGTACCACACGTCCGGGTCGTCGGGTCGATTCTTGACCAGGTCGTCCAGCACCTTTTCCGCTTCGGCCGGCTTGTTCTGCTTGATCAGCAGGTCGGCGCGCACCTGTTTCAACGGATAGTTGGCTGGGTACAGCGCCTGCATGCGCTGGGCGCGTTGCTGGGCATCGGCCAGGCGGTTGTTGGTGATGTCCAGGTCGATCTGCGCGAGGTTGTAGGTAATGTCGTTGGGCGCCTTGGCCAGCAGCGGCTTGAGGTTCTCCCGCGCTTCGTTGAGCTGGCCACCCTTGATCTGCGCCAGCGCCAGGCCATAGCGCGCGGCGTCCATCTGTGGATTCTCGTCGAGCTGGGCGCGGAAGCGCTTGGCGGCCAGGCCCGGGGTGCCTTCGTAGGTGAGCTGTACCCGCGCACGGATCAGCTGGTAGCGCAGGCTATCCTCGACGCCACCTTTGGGCGCCTGCTCGGCGCGGTTGCGGGTGTCGGCAATACGTGATTCGGTGACCGGGTGAGTCAGCAGGAACTCCGGCGGCTTGGCATCGTAGCGGTACTGGCGGGCCAGGCGTTCGAACATGCTGGGCATGTTGCGCGGATCGTAGCCGGCCTTCTCCAGGTTGAGGATGCCGATGCGGTCGGCCTCCTGCTCGTTTTGCCGTGAGAAGCGCCGCTGCTCCTGGATCGCGGCGGCCTGGGTGCCAGCGATCACGCCGATGCCGGCATCGCCACCACCACCCGCGGCCAGGACGATACCGGCCAGCAGGGCCGCCATCATCGGCAACTGCATGCGCTGCTGGGCCTCGACGCCGCGGGCGAAGTGGCGTTGCGACAAGTGCGCCAGTTCGTGAGCCAGTACCGAGGCGTACTCACCCTCCGATTGCGCATTGAGGAACAATCCGCCGTTGACGCCGACGATACCGCCCGGGGCAGCGAAGGCGTTGAGCTCCTTGCTGTCGATGAGGATGAACTCCAGGCGCCTGTCCTGCAGCTGGCTGGTCTCGGCCAGCTTGTACACGGTGGTCTCGACGTAGTCCTTGAGCTGCGGGTCGTTCAGCTGGTTGACCTGGCCGCGCAACAGGCTCAGCCAGGCGCGGCCGAGCTGGTGTTCCTGTTGCGGCGAGACGATCGCGGAGCTGGCGTCGCCCAGTGACGGCAGGTCGTCGGCGTGGCCGGGAAGGGCCATCAGGCAGGCCAGCGTCAACAGGGTGGGGCGCAGTAGATTCATGCAGAAGCTCGCGTCGGTCAAAAGCCTTACTGTAGCCGGGTCGCGCGATGCCGACCAGTGGCGGTATCCTACCGGACCTTTCTGTCCATACCCCGGAGACGCGCCCGATGAGTGATACCCCGACCAGCGACGCCGAGCTTGACGCCAGCGGGCTGAACTGCCCGTTGCCGCTGCTCAAGGCCAAGATGGAACTCAATCGCCTGGCCAGTGGCGCGGTGCTCAAGGTGATCGCCACCGACGGCGGCTCCCAGCGCGACTTCCGCACTTTCGCCCAACTGGCCGGCCATACGCTGCTGCATGAAACGGCCGAGGCCGGCGTTTACACCTACTGGCTGCGCAAGGCCTGAGTCTTTTCCAAGGATCGTCAATGTTCAAAGTGCTTCGCGACTGGATGCAGCGCTACTTCTCCGACGAGGAGGCTGTGGTGCTGGCGGTCCTGCTGTTCCTGGCCTTCACCGTGGTGCTGACCCTGGGCGGCATGCTCGCGCCGGTGCTGGCGGGCATGGTCCTGGCGTTTCTCATGCAGGGCCTGGTCAATGCCCTGGAGCGCTTGAAGGTGCCGTCCAGGCTGGCGGTCTGGCTGGTGTTCGCCCTGTTCATGGGTGCGCTGGCAGTGTTCATGCTGGTGCTGGTGCCGCTGCTCTGGCATCAGCTGATCACCTTGTTCAACGAGTTGCCGGGGATGCTCGGCAAGTGGCAGTCGTTGTTGCTGCTGTTGCCCGAGCGCTATCCGCACCTGGTGTCGGATGAGCAGGTGCTGCGTGCCATCGAATCGGTGCGCGGCGAGATCGGCAAGTTCGGCCAGTGGGCGCTGACCTTCTCGCTGTCGAGCCTGCCGTTGCTGGTCAATGCGATGATCTACCTGGTGCTGGTGCCGATCCTGGTGTTCTTCTTCCTCAAGGACCGCGAGCTGATCGGGCGCTGGGTCAGCGGCTACCTGCCGCGCGAGCGTACGCTGCTAAACCGGGTGGGCGACGAGATGAACCGGCAGATCGCCAACTACATTCGCGGCAAGGGCATCGAGATCCTGATCTGCGGGATTGCCACCTATATCGCCTTCATCAGCCTTGGCCTCAACTATGCCGCCTTGCTGGCGCTGCTGGTGGGCCTGTCGGTGGTGGTGCCGTATGTCGGCGCGGTGGTGGTAACGGTGCCGGTGACGCTGATCGCGCTGTTCCAGTGGGGTTGGGGCGATCAGTTCATCTACCTGATGGCGGTGTACGCGATCATCCAGGCACTCGATGGCAACGTGCTGGTGCCGCTGCTGTTCTCCGAGGCAGTGAGCCTGCACCCGGTGGCGATCATCTGCGCGGTGCTGCTGTTCGGCGGGCTGTGGGGGTTCTGGGGGATCTTCTTCGCGATCCCGCTGGCGACGCTGTTCAAGGCGGTGCTGGATGCCTGGCCGCGGCAGGACAGGTCTGTGGCGCCGATGCTGTAGGTCTGGGGCTGCTTTGCAGCCCCAACGATCTCAAGCCTTGTTGAGGTTCTGCGCCGCCACCAATACGGCATCCACATGCCCCGGCACCTTCACTGCGCGCCATTCCTGGCGCAGCACACCGTCCTTGTCGATCAGGAAGGTGCTGCGGTCCACGCCCAGATACTCCTTGCCGTACAGCTTCTTCAGCTTGATCACGTCGAACAGCTGGCACAGTGCTTCGTCCTTGTCGCTGATCAGCTCGAAGGGAAACGCCTGCTTGGCCTTGAAGTTCTCGTGCGACTTGATGCCATCGCGCGACACGCCGAACACCACGGTGTTGGCCGCCTGGAACGCCGCGTATTGGTCGCGGAAGCCCTGGCCTTCGGTGGTGCAGCCCGGGGTGCTGTCCTTGGGATAGAAGTACAACACCACCTGCTGGCCCTTCAGGTCGGCAAGGCTGACGGTCTGGCCGCTGGTGGCCTGGACCTGGAAATCGGCGACGGGTTGGTCGAGTGCTACGGCCATGGGAGCTTCCTTACATGGGGTTCTGTGGGCGCCACGGTTCGATCAGCGCGTCCAGGTTCAGGGCGTCGGCGAAGTCGAGGAACTGATCGCGCAGCCAGCTGATCTGGGTGCCGGCCGGCAGGATTACGGTGAACTGGGCGTTGAGCATGCTGCTGCCGGTCTGCGGCGCGAGGTAGGTGTCGCAGGTCATCGCTTCGAGCTCGACGCGGTGGTCGAGGAAGAACTGGCACAGCTCGTTGATGATGTCCGGGCGATAGGCGGCGCTGACGTAGGCCACATAAGGCAGGGCCTGCGGGCGTACTTCCTGGTCGGCGCTGCGCACCACGTCCAGGGTCAGGCCGTGCTTCTTGCCCAGGCCCGGCAGGGTGGCTTCGAGGCGGGCCAGGGCATCCCAGCTGCCGCCGACCTGCAGCACCAGGGCGCTGGTCTCGCCGTGGCGCGACAGACGCGAGGTGACTACCGCGCAGCGGTTGTCGAAGGCCGCGCGGCTGAGAACGTTGGCCAGCTCCATGGGGTTGGGGCCCAAGGCGCTGATGACGAGAAATTGTTCGCGAACGGTGGGGGTGGACATGCAGCATTCCTAAAGCGATGAGCGGTCGGTGCAGGACGGGGGCAAGCCTCCTGCATCAGCAGGGCCCGGGCCGGTTTTGGCGGCTGTGGACGCAGGCCGGTAGCACTGTCGACGGCCCGGCGGGCCGTGCTGCACCGATCAAAGGATCAAGGGTAGCGAAAAGCGGCGCGAAGGGGAATGCTCCGCCCGCCTGCTTCGCTTGTGCAAGGCCGATGGCGCCAGTACCATTACCGCTCTCTTTTTCCGGCAGGAGCAGTTACATGATTGCGGGCAGTATGGTGGCATTGGTCACTCCCATGGATGCACAAGGGCGTCTGGACTGGGACAGCCTCGACAAGCTTGTAGACTTCCACCTGGAAAACGGCACCCACGCGATCGTAGCTGTCGGCACCACCGGCGAGTCCGCCACGCTGGATGTCGAAGAGCACATCCTGGTCATCAAGCACGTGGTCGAGCGGGTCAAGCACAGCAACAAGCGGATCCCGGTAATCGCCGGTACCGGTGCCAACTCCACTGCCGAAGCCGTGCACCTGACCAAGAACGCCAAGAATGCCGGCGCCGACGCCTGCCTGCTGGTGGTCCCGTACTACAACAAGCCGACCCAGGAAGGCCTGTACCAGCACTTCAAGCACATCGCCGAAGCCGTCGACATCCCGCAGATCCTCTACAACGTCCCCGGTCGCACCTCCTGCGACATGCAGGCCGACACCGTGATCCGCCTGTCGAAGGTCAAGAACATCATCGGCATCAAGGAAGCCACCGGCGACCTGGTCCGTGCCAAGGCCATCCTGGACGGCGTCGACAAGGACTTCATCGTCCTGTCCGGCGACGATCCGACCGCCGTCGAGCTGATCCTGATGGGCGGCAAGGGCAACATCTCCGTCACCGCCAACGTCGCCCCGCGCGAAATGGCCGATCTGTGCGAGGCCGCCCTTGAGGGCAATGCCGAGAAGGCCCGCGCGATCAACGAAAAACTCATGCCGCTGCACAAAGACCTGTTCTGCGAAGCCAACCCGATTCCGGTGAAATGGGCGCTGGTGGAAATGGGCCTGATGCAGCAGGGCATCCGCCTGCCACTGACCTGGCTGAGCGAAGGCTGTCACGAAAAAGTCCGTACTGCCTTGCGCCAGTCCGGCGTACTGGTTTAATCGAGGAAGTACACCGCATGAAGCGACTGGCTGGTCTTTCCGCTCTCGCCCTGATCATCTCCAGCACCAGCGGGTGCGGCTGGCTGTGGGGCGAGGATGGCTATTTCCGCGACCGTGGCAGCGACTACCTGCAGGCGCAACCGACCGCGCCGATGCAGCTGCCGCCGGACGCCAGCAACGTCAAGCGCCTGGATCCGCTGCTGCCGATCCCGCGCAACGTGGCCGACGATCGCGCCACCGGCGAGTTCGAGGTACCCCGTCCACAGCCGCTGTCGGCCACCGCCGACATCAGCGATTTCAGCCTGCAGCGCAGCGGCAACAGCCGTTGGGTGCTGGCCCAGCGCTCGCCCGCCGAAGTCTGGCCGGTGACCCGCCAGTTCTTCGAGGACAACGGTTTCCGCATCGCTGAAGAGCGCCCGCAGACCGGTGAATTCAACACCACCTGGCAGCGCTTCGACGAGCTGTCGGCCTCCCTCGGCCAGCGCTTGGCCAGTACCTCCAGCAGCCCGGACAGCGAAGTCCGCGTGCGGGTGCGCATGGAGCCCGGCGTGCAGCGCAACACCTCCGAGGTGTATGTGGTCAGCGTCGAGCGTCCGGCCGGCAGCACTGCCGAGCCTGATTTTCCGTCCGCCTCCAGTAACACCGGCACCGACGCGCTGCTGGTCGACGAAATGCTCGCCAGCATGAACCGCAGCGCCGAGAAGGGCGGTTCGGTCTCGCTGCTGGCCGCGCGCGACTTCGATGCCCCGAGCCAGGTCAGCCTGAGCGAGGACGGCAGCGGCAACCCGGTGCTGTTCCTGGGTTCCGACCTGGACCGCGCCTGGTCTGGCGTCGGCCGCGCCCTGGAGCAGGGCGAGTGGCGTGTCGAGGACATCAACCGCAGCCTGGGCCTGTACTACATCAACCTGTCCGAGAAGCCCGACGACAAGCAGAAGGAGCCTGGCTTCTTCAGCCGCCTGTTCGGCAGCGAGCCGAGCAAGGAAGAGCGTGAAGCCCGTGCCGAGCGCTACCAGGTGCGCCTGAGCAAGGTCGGCGAAAACGTCCAGGTGACCGTCGAGAAGAACATCAACACCGTGGCCCCGGCCGATGTCGCCCGCCGCGTGCTGAGCGCGATCCAGGACCACCTGGGCTAAGTGCGCTTCGCGGTTCTAGGAAGCGGTAGCCAGGGAAACGGCACGCTCGTCGCCAGTGGTGATACCTTCATCCTGGTCGATTGCGGCTTTTCCCTTCGCGAGACCGAGCGGCGCCTGGCGCTGCTCGGGGTGGCGGCCACGCAGTTGAGCGCGGTGCTGGTGACCCACGAACATGCCGACCACGTGCATGGGGTGGGGTTGCTCTCGCGCCGCTACAATGTACCGGTCTACCTCAGCCAGGGCACATTGCGCGGCATGCGCAAGCCGGTCGAGGTCTCCGGTTTTCTCGGTTGTGGCGATGTGCTGCAGATCGGCGATCTGCAGGTCAGCGCGGCACGGGTCGAGCATGATGCCTACGAGCCGCTGCAGTACGTGATCAGCGATGGTCGTCGGCGCTTTGGCATGCTCACCGACCTGGGTAGTTACGACGCGCGGCTGTTGGAGCGCTATCAGGGGCTCGATGCCCTGCTGATCGAGGCCAACCACTGCCGCGACCTGCTGGCCCGTGGGCACTACCCGCACTTTCTCAAGCTGCGGGTCGGCGGCAGCCAGGGACATTTGAACAACCACCAGGCCGCGAGCCTGGTGGCCGAGTTGGGCTGGCAGAACCTGCAGCACCTGGTGCTGGCCCACCTCAGCAGCAAGAACAACCTGCCACATCTGGCCCGCCAGTGCTTCGTCGACGCCCTCGGGTGCGACCCGGACTGGCTCCAGGTGGCGAATCAGGATCATGGGCTCGACTGGCGTCAAATCGCCTAGCCCACCCACTCAAGCAAGCGGAGCCCATCATGGAAAAACGCGACGAACTCTACCGCGGCAAGGCCAAATCGGTTTACAAGACCGACGACGCCGACCGCTTGATCCTGCTGTTCCGTAACGACACCTCGGCGTTCGACGGCAAGCGCATCGAACAACTGGATCGTAAGGGCATGGTGAACAACAAGTTCAATGCCTTCATCATGCAGAAGCTCGAAGAAGCCGGCGTGCCGACCCAGTTCGACAAGCTGCTGGGCGACAACGAGTGCCTGGTGAAGAAGCTCGACATGATCCCGGTCGAGTGCGTGGTGCGCAACTACGCCGCCGGCAGCCTGGTCAAGCGCCTGGGCGTGGAGGAGGGCATCAAGCTGGAGCCGTCCACCTTCGAGCTGTTCCTGAAGAACGACGAAAAGGGCGACCCCTTCATCAACGAATCCCACGTTGTCGCTTTCGGCTGGGGCACCGCCGAGCAGCTGGCCGAGATGAAGAAGCTGTCGCTGAAGGTCAACGAAGTGCTGAGCAAGCTGTTCGACGACGCAGGCCTGCTGCTGGTCGACTTCAAGCTGGAGTTTGGCGTGTTCCACGGCCAGATCGTCCTGGGCGACGAATTCAGCCCGGACGGCTGCCGCCTGTGGGACAAAGAGACCCGCAAGAAGATGGACAAGGACCGCTTCCGTCAGGGCCTGGGCGACGTGATCGAAGCCTACGAAGAAGTTGCCAAACGCCTGGGCGTGCCGCTGTAAGCGGCGCGTTCACGCAAGCGCCTGATACCACGCGAATTTTTTTCAAAAAAGGTTTGCCAGAAACGAAATCGCTGGTATGATGCGCGCCATTGGAGAGATGCCGGAGTGGTCGAACGGGACGGATTCGAAATCCGTTGTACTGGCAACAGTACCTAGGGTTCAAATCCCTATCTCTCCGCCATACATGGAAAAGCCCCGAGATTAATGTCTCGGGGCTTTTTTCATTGCCCGTGTTTTTTATGGCAACTTGCTGATAGCGTGCGTCAGCATCGGGTCCGCGGTCCTGAAAAAAGGAATACCGGCAGCAGGAAAACCGCGGGCCTTCGGCGCTTGCTGGCAACCTGCCATGATTTGCAGCGGCGCTGCTCTCGTAGAGAATCGCGACCTTTGTTTCGTAAGGACGCGTGCAATGAAGTTCGAGGGTACTTTTCAATACATGGGTAATCACGGGATCGTCTTCAACGTCTCGCAGATCACCCTGACCGACAGCGAGCGCGGGCGATTGCGCGAGCTGCATTTTGGCGAAGCGAAGAGTGCCCACTACGAGGTCAACAGCAAGGTCGTCGAGGTGTACGACAAGATGCTGGCCAAAGGGCTGCCGTGCGTGATGAAGATCGGTATCTCCAAGCCGTTGACCCGCCAGCAGGGCGATACCCTCAATGCCCAGCGCACCAAGGTTGCCAACCTTGCCGCCTCGGCGTTCGCCGCCGCCGCCAGCTCTGTAGCCTCTCCTTACGTTGGCGTGCCGGTGGGCGCGGGGGTGCGTGCCTATGCCAATGACGTCTTGCCTACCTACCATGCTGGCGATGTGCTGGTCAGCATCGAGGCGCAGGTCAATGGCGGCATCGGTCCGCAGCACTCCACTTCGACCCTGATCATCAAGACCTGAGGGAGGCGCCTGTGTCCGAAATTACCTATGCGGTCATCGGCCTGTTGCTTTATGGCCTGCTGGATCGGTTTCTCAGGCCCTACCCGCTGCGCAAGTGGCTGGGGGTGGCGCTGGTGGTGATTGGTGTCGTCGGTTGCATCATTGTTAGCCAAGCCCGTTTGTTCGGGTTGGACCTGGGATTGCTGTCGGTCCTTGCCACGGGGTTGGGCGTGGGCCTGTTCGTCAGGCGGCGGCGATTCGAACAGCTTGGTTGATGCGATAAAGGTCTTTACCGATATCTTTGCTGAAAGCCCCGTAGTTCGCGCTACGGGGCTTTTTGCATCAAACAGCGGGGCAGTTCGTCACTGCGTGAGAGACATCTTGCGACAGTGCTTTGGCCATGCCGGTGAGGTAGTGGGCGGCGGCTAACAAAGTAGGCGCGTTCTTCAGATCCTGAGTCAGTGCGATATCGCTCAGGGTGTAGGCGCAGGTTATCAAGTGGGTGGATTGTTCCAGGGCATAGTCCATGGGGTGGCCAGCAACGACCTGGAACAGTGGAGTTTCGTTGTCGACTTCACCGCTTTCGCCAAAGCTGCCGATGCCCACGGTGGTGATGCGCTTGTCTTGAGTCATGCCGGTTCTCCTTGTTCTCAGGGCGCGATCAATGCCTTGCCTGTACACGGCTCAGGGCCATTTCGACCAAGCTGCGTGCGCTGTCGATTTCGTGCACGGCGGTCAGGGCCATGACCTGGCCCGGCGGCTTGGTGTGGATCATGGCGGCGTGCTGGGCGGCGGTGAGGGCGCAGACGAGATACTCGGCGATCTGGACGAGCAGGTCCTCGAGGGTATGAGGGGAGTCGGATGCTTGTAGCGGAGGGTCGGGGACAATTTTTATCATGGTAGTAACCTGAGCAATTTGGGGCGTCCACCACAAGCTGTCAAACCAATGGAGGCAGCTGTACGTAGGTTGACAGACCGAGGCTCAGGTTCCCGGCGCACACGAATGTGCCCCACGCACAACTGCCATAAAGCAGCCATTGCGTTCTGAGCTACGGCCTGTCAAAGCCGGTCGTTGAGTTGGTAACGACGGGTCGAGACTAAGTCGCAGATCGAGCAGCTGCAACGGCTTGAATGGGGAAAAAGTGTGCTTGGGAAATGGACTACAGGGAATCAGGAAAGTCTGATGAAAATCTGTAGGAAGCTGAAAGGAATTACCCGCCTGTAACGTTTTAGCAAATAGTTCAACCCGCTAGTTGCCGTGCCAACAACTTGTTAGTTGACCCCTGTCAACTAGTGCACCTGTACTAACGCCTTTCATTCTCACCGCCCTTTCCCGTATGATCCGCGCGCCATCCGTTTGATGGTGGATCATGGACTTAAAGGATTTTTATGAAAAAGCTGATCAAAGCTACTGTCGCTGTTGCTGTCGTTTCGGGCGTTGCCCTGCTGTCCGGTTGCACTGGCCAAGTCTACAACCAGCCTAAGAACTGCTCGTACGACTACCTGTTCCACCCATCGGTTTCCATCTCCAAGATCATCGGCGGCTGCGGCCCGATCGATAAACTGCCTCAGCAGCAGTAACCTTGGAAATACCCTGATCGGGTCGTTCACGGCCTGATCCAAGACCCCCGACCATGGATGTGGCCGGGGGTTTTTGTTTGGGGGGGCGCGGTGGCTTGTCGCGTGGCAACCTGTCGTCTTGACGCCCCGACCCGCGTTTGTTTGTGCTGGCAATTCGGTTACAATCCGTAAATCGTTTCAGCCTTGTCGGTCAATCCGACCAAAGGCTGGCGCGTCCAATGTCTCTCTGGCTGCTGAACAATGATCACAACAAGCCTGCGCTGAAGAACATGGAATACCTGGGCCAGCCACAGGCCCACCCTCCGTTCTACTGACTGGAATCGATCAATGTTCAAGAAAGCTGGCAAGACCTTGCTGGGTCTGGCAGTCGCGGCGAGCTTCATGCAAGCGCACGCCGAAGACACCAAGAAAGTCGACGTGCTGCTGGTTGGCGGCGGCATCATGAGTTCCACCCTGGCGGTCTGGCTCAACGAGCTGGAGCCGAGCTGGTCGATGGAAATGGTCGAGCGCCTGGACGGCGTCGCCGAAGAAAGCTCCAACGGCTGGAACAACGCCGGTACTGGCCACTCCGCGCTGGCCGAGCTGAATTACACCCCGGAAGACAAAGACGGCAAGGTCAACATCACCAAGGCCATCGAGATCAACGAGTCGTTCCAGATCTCCCGTCAGTTCTGGGCCTGGCAGGTACGCCAGGGCGTGCTGAAGAACCCGCACTCGTTCATCAACACCACCCCGCACATGAGCTTCGTCTGGGGCGATGACAACATCAAGTTCCTGAAGAAGCGCTACGACGCCCTGCAGGCCAGCCCGCTGTTCCGTCCGATGCAGTACTCGGAAGACCACGCGCAGATCGCCAAGTGGGTCCCGCTGATGATGGAAGGCCGTGACCCGAACCAGAAGCTGGCCGTGACCTGGACGCCGATCGGCACCGACGTCAACTTCGGTGAGATCACCCGTCAGTTCGTCGGTCACCTGAAGACCAAGGAAAACTTCGACCTGAAGCTGTCCAGCGAAGTGCAGGACATCACCCGCAACGAAGACGGCTCCTGGCACGTCGAGTACAAGAACCTGAAGGATGGCACCGAGCACGCCACCGACGCCAAGTTCCTGTTCATCGGTGCTGGCGGCGGCGCGCTGAAGCTGCTGCAGAAGTCGGGCATCCCGGAAGCCAAGGAGTACGCAGGCTTCCCGGTGGGCGGCTCGTTCCTGGTGACCGAGAACCCGACCGTTGCCATGCAGCACATGGCCAAGGCCTACGGCATCGCCTCGACTGGCGCGCCACCCATGTCGGTTCCGCACCTGGACACCCGCGTGCTGGACGGCAAGCGCGTGATCCTGTTCGGGCCATTCGCCACCTTCTCGACCAAGTTCCTGAAGAACGGTTCGTACCTGGACCTGCTGAGCAGCACCACCACCCACAACGTCTGGCCGATGGCCCGCGTCGGCATCGATCAGTACCCGCTGGTCGAGTACCTCGCCGGCCAGCTGATGCAGTCCGACGACGACCGTTTCGCCGCCCTGCAGACCTACTTCCCGAACGCCAAGAAGGAAGACTGGAAACTGTGGCAGGCCGGTCAGCGCGTGCAGATCATCAAGCGTGATGCCGACAAGGGCGGCGTGCTGAAGCTGGGCACCGAGGTCGTGGCTTCCGAAGACCGCACCATCGCCGGCCTGCTGGGCGCCTCGCCAGGCGCCTCGACCGCCGCGCCGATCATGCTCAACGTGCTGGAAACCGTGTTCAAGGAGAAGGTCGCCACCCCTGAGTGGCAGGCCAAGATCAAGGAGATCGTCCCGAGCTACGGTACCAAGCTGAACGATTCGGCCGCCGCCACCCAGAAAGAGTGGGACTACACCGCCGAAGTCCTGCAACTGGAGAAGCCGCCGGTGATCGACCAGAGCGTCAAGACCAGCGTGGCGCCAGCCGCACCGGTCGAGAGCAAGCCTGCGAACGACATGGCGCTGTAAGGCCCCTGCTTGCCGGGCTCGCCCGGCAACACCCACCACGAGGATCGCCCCTGGCGGCCTCGTGGTTTTTTTGTGCCTGAGTTTTGCCCGAGCCAGGGCAAGCTAAGCCGCCGCGTTGCCTAGAAGCTCAACGCTGCTCGAGGATACTGCCCAGCAACCCCGGAAAGCGGCTTTCGAGTTCTTCGCTGCGCAGCGAATTCATGTGCGTGGTACCAACGTTGCGAGTGTGCACCAGCCCTGAATCGCGCAAGACGCGAAAGTGATGGGACATGCTCGACTTGGGCCGGCCGCCGTCCAGCTCACCGCAGCTGGCTTCGGCAACACCGGCCAGATGGCGGACGATTTCCATGCGCACAGGGTCGCTCAGGGCGTAGAGCAGGCGCTCCAGTGTCAGGTCTTCGGGATTGGGGTGGGTATAGGCTCGCATGGACGACATGATAACGGGGGTTTCACAAATTGCCATAGTTCGAATATGATCGAACAATCGTATCCAACCCCCGTCCCTGGAGTGACCTCATGGCCGCCTTGTTCGAACCCTACACCCTCAAAGACGTCACCCTGCGCAACCGCATTGCCATTCCGCCGATGTGCCAGTACATGGCTGAGGATGGCCTGATCAATGACTGGCACCAGGTGCATTACGCGGGCCTGGCCCGTGGCGGCGCCGGCCTGGTGGTGGTCGAGGCCACTGCGGTGTCGCCGGAAGGGCGCATCACCCCCGGCTGCGCCGGCATCTGGAACGACGCCCAGGCCCAGGCCTTCGTGCCTGTGGTCAAGGCGATCAAGGCCGCCGGTTCCGTGCCGGGCATCCAGATCGCCCACGCCGGTCGCAAGGCCAGTGCCAACCGCCCCTGGGAAGGTGATGACCATATCGCCGCCGACGATGCCCGTGGTTGGGACACCATTGCCCCGTCTGCCATCGCCTTTGGCGGCCACCTGCCGAAAGTGCCCAAGGCCATGACCCTGGACGATATCGCCCGGGTCAAGCAGGACTTCGTCGATGCCGCGCGCCGTGCCCGCGATGCCGGCTTCGAGTGGATCGAGCTGCACTTCGCCCACGGCTACCTGGGCCAGAGCTTCTTCTCCGAGCACTCCAACCAGCGTACCGACGCCTATGGCGGCAGCTTCGACAACCGCACGCGCTTCCTCCTGGAAACCCTGGCCGCGGTACGTGAGGTGTGGCCGGAGCACCTGCCGCTGACCGCTCGCTTTGGCGTGGTGGAGTACGATGGGCGTGACGAGCAGACCCTGCTGGAGTCCATTGAACTGGCCCGTCGCTTCAAGGCTGGCGGCCTCGATCTGCTGAGCGTCAGCGTCGGCTTCACCATTCCCCAGACCAACATCCCGTGGGGCCCGGCATTCCTGGGGCCGATCGCCGAGCGGGTGCGCCGCGAGGCGAAGCTGCCGGTGACCTCGGCCTGGGGCTTTGGCACGCCGGAGCTGGCCGAGGGCGCGTTGCAGGCCAATCAGCTCGACCTGGTGTCGGTGGGGCGTGCGCACCTGGCTGATCCGCACTGGCCGTATGCCGCCGCCAAGGCCCTGGGCGTGGACAAGGCGGCGTGGACGCTGCCGGCGCCTTATGCGCATTGGCTTGAGCGGTATCGCTGAGTGAGGCTGGGGCCGCTTTGCGGCCCTTTCGCGACCCAAGGCCGCTCCCACAGGGAACGCGCAGGCCTTGCACCGCGAAAGAGGCGCAAGGCCCCGGCAATCTCAGAACCGATCCAACTGGTATGCTTGTTCCACTTCGGCCCCCGCAGCCAACCGCCCCACCCACTCCGCCGTCACCGCCGCCTGGGTCAACCCCAGGTGCTGATGCCCGAACGCTAGCAGCACCTTGCCATCGGCCACTCGGTCGATCACCGGCAGCGAATCCGGCAACGAAGGCCGGAACCCCATCCACGGCGTCGCCCCCTCGGCATCCAGCTCGCGCCGGAACAAGCCTTTGCTCAACCGATGCAGTTGCCACGCCCGCTGCATGCTCGGCGGCGCCTCGAGTCCGGCGAATTCCACCGTGCCGGCCAGGCGCAGGCCGTCGGCCATGGGCGTCATGATGAACTTGCGCTCCAGCGAGGTGACGGCGAACGGCAGGCGCTGGTGCTCCGCCGGCAGCATCAGGTGGTAGCCGCGCTCGGTATCCAGCGGTACCCGCCGACCGGTCAGGGCGGCCGTGAGTCTCGCCGAATGTGCCCCGGCACTGATCAACACCTGGCGGGCCTCGAGGGTGCCCTGGTCGCTGGCGAGGCTGATGCCCTGGCCATGCACCTGGCCGCCATCGACCTCGGCGCGCAGGAAGCGTACGCCACTGGCCCTGGCGGCGCTGAACAGTTCGCAGACCACCTGGTAGGGGTCGAGGAAGTGACCGGTGCGCGGGAAGAACAGGCCACCCAGGATCGACGGACTCAACTGCGGTGCCGCTTCGCTTACCGCCTCAGCCGACCACAGGTCCACGGGCACGGCCTGTGCCTGCAGGCGGGCGCGCAACGCCGCGAGCGCCTGGCGCGATGCGTGGCGTTCGAACACCAGCAGTGAACCGTCCTCCTTGAGCAGGTGGCTGCGCTCGATGGAGGCGAGCAGCCGTTGCCAGGCGCCGAGGCTGCTTTCGTTCAGCGCACGAAGGCCCGCGACGCTGCGCTGGAACGGCGCCGGTCGCAGGTTGAGCAGCAGGCGGGTGAACCAGGGCAGGGCCCGTGGCAGGTACTTCCAGTCCAGGCGCAGCGGGCCCATCGGGTCCAGCAGCATGGCCGGCAGGCGCTTGAGAATCGACAGGTCGGCGATGGGAAACACCTGCTCGGTGGCCAGGTGCCCGGCATTGCCAAAAGACGCACCGTGGCCCGGTGCCTGGCGATCGATCAGCAGCACCCGGTGGCCCTGGCGGGCCAGCTGCAGGGCGCAGGCGACGCCGACAATGCCGGCGCCGACCACGGCGATGTCCGTGTCAGTGGCGGTCATGGTTCAGCCTTCCCGCCGGCCATCGAGCAAGCGGCGCAGGTGCAGCGGGTTGCCCTGTTGCAGCGCAGTGGGCAGCAGAGCATCGGGGAAGTCCTGGTAGCACACCGGGCGCAGGAAACGCAGGATCGCCGCGGTGCCCACCGAGGTGCCGCGGGTGTCGGAGGTGGCCGGGAACGGGCCGCCGTGGACCATCGCGTCGCACACCTCGACGCCGGTCGGCCAACCGTTGATCAGGATCCGCCCGGCCTTGCGTTCGAGGGTAGGTAGCAGTTGGCGGGCGCAGTCGAGGTCGGCGGCGTCCAGGTGCAGGGTGGCGGTCAGTTGCCCTTCCAGATGCTCGGCAACCTGACGGACTTGCTCGTCGCTGTCGCAGGCGACCACCAGCGAGGCGGCGCCGAACACTTCGGCCTGCAGCGCCGGATCGGCGAGAAACGCCTGGGCCGAGGTGACGAACAGGTGCGCTTGGCACTGGTTCGGGCCGTGATGGGGCTGGCCGCTGGCGATCTGGCGGGCATTGCCGTTCTCACCCAGCGCGGCGACGCCATTGGCATAGGCGCTGGCAATGCCCGGGGTGAGCATGGTCTGCGCCGCGGCTTGCCGGACATGCTCGGCGGCGGTGCTGATGAAACGTTCGAGTGCTGGACCCTGGCGGGCGATCAACAGCCCGGGGTTGGTACAGAACTGGCCGGCACCCTGGGTCAGCGAAGCGACGAAGGTTTGGGCCAGAGATTCCGCTCGGTCCTGCAGGGCGGCGTCGAAGAGGAACACCGGGTTGATCGAGCTCATTTCGGCATAGACGGGGATTGGCTCGGGACGTGCCTGGGCGGCCTGGCACAGCGCGAGGCCGCCACTGCGCGAGCCGGTGAAGCCGACGGCCTTGATGCGCGGGTCGCTGACCAGACCGATACCGACCTCGCGGCCGGCGCCGTACAGCAGCGAGAACACGCCTTCGGGCAGCTCGCACTTCGCGACTGCCCGGGCCACGGCCTGGCCGACCAGCTCGCTGGTGCCGGGGTGGGCGCCATGGGCCTTGACCACCACCGGGCAACCGGCGGCCAGTGCCGAGGCGGTGTCGCCGCCGGCCACCGAGAAGGCCAGCGGGAAATTGCTGGCGCCGAACACCGCCACCGGGCCCAGGGCAACCTGTCGTTGGCGCAGGTCGGGACGTGGCAGTGGCTGGCGGTCGGGCAGGGCGTTGTCCACCCGTACATCCAGCCATTCACCGGCCCGCACCACGCGAGCGAAGGTGCGCAGTTGCGCGCAGGTGCGGCCGCGCTCGCCCAGCAGACGCGCCTTGGGCAGGCCGGTCTCGGCGTTGGCGCGGTCGATCAGGGCATCGCCCAGGGCTTCGATCTGCTCGGCGATAGTGTCGAGAAAGTGGGCGCGTTGTTCGGAGGTGGTTTCGCGGTAGGCATCGAATGCCGCCCAGGCCAGGTCGCAGGCCTGGGTTAGCTGTTCGGCGCTGGCGCCGGCGTAGGGTGGGGCGAGCGGGGTGTCGGTGGCCGGGTCGATGGCATGGATCGCGGCCTGGGTGCCTGTGACGGCGCGCTGGCCGATCAGTAGATTGCCGGTGAGGGTCATGGGGCGTCCTGGAGAATCTGGATAAGGTCTGGACCTGTTGGGGGCGCCATGCGCCCCTTTCGCGACACAAGGCCGCTCCCACAGGAGTTGCGGTGATCAGGCGATGTTCTGCTCGGCCGACCAGTTGGCGTACCAGGTGCGGAACAGCGCGTACTGCTGTTCGGCGTAGTGTCGCTGGGCGTCGGTGAGGGCGTCGGTTTCGTTGAAGTGCAGGCGGTACTCGCTGTCGCCGTTGAGCACCATCAGGTGCTTGTAGTACAGCACCAGGTCGCAGCCTTCATCGAACGAGGACAGTACCGCCAGCGCCGACTCCAGCTCCCGAGCCTGGCGCCGGGCCTTGGCATCGCCCTTGGCGGCGCGCTTGCTCAAGCTGACCAGTTGCAGCACTTCACGGGGCAGCGCGTTGCCGATGCCGGTGATGGCGCCGGTGGCGTTGCAGTTGACGAAACCGTGCACCACTTGGGTGTCGACGCCGACCATCAGGGTCACATCATCGTCCTGGGAGGTGATGTGCTCGGCGGCGTAGCGCAGGTCGGCGGCACCGCCGAACTCCTTGAAGCCGATCAGGTTGGGGTACTCGCGACGCAGGGCGAAGAACAGGTCGGCGCGGGTGGCGAAACCGTAGTAGGGGCTGTTGTAGATCACCGCTGGCAGCTTCGGCGCGGCGGCGAGGATCGCCGAGAAGTGGTGTTGCTGGGCGGTCAGCGATGCGCCACGGGACAGCACCCGGGGGATGACCATCAGGCCGGCGGCGCCGACCCTGGCGGCGTGGGATGCGTGGGACACAGCCTCGCGGGTGTTCACCGCACCGGTGCCGACGATGGTCGGGATGCCGGCGGCGACCAGGCGCGCCACGCCCTCCTGGCGTTCGGCCTCGGTCAGCAGCGGCCAGTCGCCCATCGAGCCGCAGTACACCACGGCGCTCATGCCGGCGTCGATCAGTTCGCGGCCCTTGCGCACCAGGGCGTCGAACTCCGGTTTGCGTTCGGCGGTGCAGGGGGTCATCAGGGCGGGCATGGTGCCGGTGAAGATGTTGTTGGTCATGGTTGTCACTCCTGGCGGTATTCAGTGGGAAATGAACGGGGTCAGATGCCCCAGGCGAACGGGTCCTGCTCGTCGATCAGCAGGGTGCTGTCGGCGGTCATGTGGGCGCGACCGGTGATGAACGGGCGAATGCGTTCGCCGTCGCGCTCGTAGCGGCCATGGAACTGGCTGCCGGTGATGCTGGCCTGGACCCAGGTCTGGCCTTCGGCGAGCTTGCCGTCGGCGGCCAGGCACGCCAGCTTGGCGCTGGTGCCGGTGCCGCAGGGCGAGCGGTCGTAGGCCTTGCCGGGGCACATGACGAAGTTGCGGCTGTCGGCGTTGGCGTCGTCGGCGAACAGTTCGACATGGTCGATCGGGGCGCCGTGTTCGCCGGTGATGCCTTGGGCCTCGAGGGTCTTGAGCAGGGTCCAGGCGTAGTCGGTGAGGGTTTCGCGGTTGTCCAGCGCGATGCGCTGGCCGTGGTCGGAAACCAGGAAGAACCAGTTGCCGCCCCAGGCGATGTCGCCGCGCACCAGGCCGTGCCCCGGCACGTCCACGGCAACCTGCCGGCGGTAGCGGTAGGACGGCACGTTGCCGACGGTGACGGATCCATCGTCATGCAGGGTGGCGCTGACCTGGCCGACCGGTGTATCGATCTTGTGCACGCCCGGCTCGATCAGGCCCAGGTGGCGTAGCGAGGCAACCAGGCCGATGGTGCCGTGGCCGCACATGTTCAGGTAGCCGGCGTTGTTGAAGAAGATCACCCCGCAGGTGGCGTCGGCAGAGACCGGCGGGCAGTACAGCGCGCCCACCAGCACATCGTTGCCACGTGGCTCCAGCAGGCAGGCGCGGCGCCAGTGGTCGTGCAGCTCGCGCAGTTCGTCGCGCTGCTCGGCCATGCTGCGGCCGTGCAGGGGCGGGAAACCCTTCATCACCAAGCGGGTCGGTTCGCCGCCGGTATGGGAGTCGATTACATGAACCTGTTTCATCAGCGTGTCCATTCGGTAGTGGGTCAGGAGGCGACGGCGGCGGGGTGCTGGCCGGCATGGGGTTCGCTGCCGGCTTCGCTTTCATCGTCGCCATCGAGCCGCACCAGCCGGGCCGGCACGCCAGTGGCCGCGCCCCAGTAGTAGATGCCCAGGGCAGTGGCAGCGACGATCAGGGTGTCCAGCGGATGGCCGATCACGCCCAGACCGCCGAAGCTGCCCAGCCAGGAAAGGAAAATGGTCACGGCGTAGAAGCCGATCAGCCAGGCCGACGAGCGCACCTGCTGGCCCAGCGACAGGTGTTCGGTGGGCACGAAGCGGCGGCACAGCAGGTACAGCACGAACATCACGATCTGCAGCGCCAGCAGCCAGGACACGGTGTTCCAGCCCGACCAGTAGACGATCAGCGCGGCGATGATGAACGACAGCGGGCCGAGCACGCCCATGCCTTTGACCCGGAACGGCCGGGCCATGTCGGGGGCGCTGCGGCGCAGGGCGGCGACCGAAACCGGGGCCACCGCGTAGCTGAGCACCAGGGCGGCAGAGACCACGTTGATGAGCGCTTCCCAGGACGGGAACGGCAGGGTCCAGAACACCGCCAGGCCGAAGGTCAGCCACAGCGCCGGGCGCGGGATGCCGGATTGCTCGTCGATGCGGGTGAAGTACTTGAAGAAGGTGCCGGTCTGCGCCCAGCCATAAATCACTCGTGGGGTGGCATTCATATAGATGTTGCCGCAGCCGCTGGGCGAGATCACCGCGTCGGCCACCACCAGGTAGGCCAGCCAGCCGACGCCCAGGGCCAGGGCGATGTCACGGTAGGGCAGGGCCAACTCCTTGGTCACTCCGGCCCAGCCGTTGGCAATCATCTCGGTCGGCACGCTGCCGAGGAACGCCAGTTGCAGCAGGGCGTAGATCGCGGTGGACAGCAGCACCGAGAGAATCAGCGCGATGGGGATGGTGCGCTGCGGGTTCTTCACCTCGCTGGCCACCGAGATGATCGGCGTGAGCCCCAGGTAGGCGAAGATGATGCCGCCGGCCGACACCGCCATTTCCACGCCGGACAGGCCGAACGGCGCGAAGCCCTGGACCTCGAAGTTCTCCGGCTTGAAGAAGGTGAACAGCACGCCGATCACCAGCAGCGGCACGATGAACTTGAACACGCTGACCAGGTTGTTGGCCTTGGCGAAGGTCTTCACGCTGCGGTAGTTGAGCAGGAAGAACAGCCCGAGCAGGGCGAACTGCACCAGCCAGCCGAGCACCGTCGGGTCGCTGGAGCCGGTCTTGGTCAAGGCCGGAAACCAGGCCGCGGCATACTGGCGCGAGGCAACCACCTCGATGGCGATCAGGCTGGAGAAGGCGATCAGGGTGATGAAGCCCATCAGGTAGCCCAGCAGCGGGCCATGGGAGTACACCGGGTAGCGCACCACGCCACCGGCCCGCGGCAGGGCGGCGCCGAGCTCGCAGTAGACGATGCCCAGCAGCAGCACGGCGAAGCCGCCGAGGAACCAGGAGAGGATGCCGGCCGGGCCGGCGATGGCCGAGACGTGGCTGGCGGCGAACAGCCAGCCGGAGCCGAAGATGGCGCCCAGGCCGATGAAGGTGAGGTCCAGCAGGGACAGCTGTTTCTTGAATTTGCCTGACATGGTTGCGCCTTTTTGTAGGTTTTGGATAGGCAGGTCTGATGTCACGATGCGGCTTGGTCGGCCGCGCTCTTGTAGGTCGTGGGGCGGCTTGCGTGGGGCATAGAGTGGACCGATCGAGGCCGGCGTTCTTGATGGTTTTCTGCAAGGTGGGTGACGAAATCGGCATAGTCGGGCGCGAGTGCTGGCGCCCGGCGGGGGCTGCTGACTAGGCTTGCAGGGCCGCGAGAGCCACGAGGGATAACCGCATGCCCGAGCAACCATTGACTGCGCTGTACCAGCACCTTGACCAGCATCGCCCTGAATCCCTCGAAGCCTTGCTGGCCGGCGTGGTCTGGCTGCTGCCGATGCTCGACGTCCTTGCCAACGCGGCGATCTTCATCAAGGACGACCAGGCTCGCTATGTCCTGGCCAACCGCACACTGGTCCAGCGCTGTGGCCTGAAGCACCTGGCACCCTTGCTGGGCAAGACCAGCGCCGAGGTGTTCCCGGCGCGCCTGGGCCCCGGCTATACCGAGCAGGACCGCCGGGTGCTGGAGCAGGGCCTGGTGCTGGAAGACCAGCTGGAGCTGCACCTGTACGGCAGCCGCGAACCAGGCTGGTGCCTGACCCACAAGCGTCCGTTGTACGAGCCGGCGGGGAGGATCATCGGCCTGGTGGGCATTTCGGTCGACCTGCAGTCAGCCGCCGACACCCACCCCGCCTACCAGCGTCTGGCGGCGGTGGATGCGCATATCCGCGCGCATTTCCACCAGCCGATCAGCATGGGCGAGCTGACCCGCATCGCCGGGATTTCGGTGGCGCAGCTGGAGCGTTACTGCAAACGGGTGTTCCACCTCACGCCCCGGCAGATGATTCACAAGGCCCGCCTGGAGCATGCACATCAACTGCTGCACAGCGACCTGCCGATCATCGAGGTGGCCCTGCGCTGTGGCTATACCGACCACAGCGCCTTCAGCCGGCAGTTCAGGCAACTGACCGGTTTCACCCCGCGACAGTACCGCCAGGCGACGGCTCAGGAGGGTTGAAACAGGGCGCGGGCCTCGTCGAAACACTGCTCGGCGATGGCCGAGCGCGGCTCGCTGCGGCGCAGCAGCAGGCCGACCGGGCTGTGGATGCTGGCTTCCTGCACCGGGATGATGCGCATGTGCTGGCTGAGGTCTTCCAGGCCGCAGTCCAGTGGCATGATCGCGCAGCACACGCCGATGTTGATCGCCTGGATCAGCTGGAAGGTCGAGTCGCTCTCGAGCACGGCATTGGGCGCAAGGCCCCGGCTGCGCAAGCTCAGGTCGAGGGACTGGCGGTAGTGCATGCCCTTGCTCAGCAGGCCCAGCGGCAGCTCGCCGAGGTCTTCCCAGCGCAGGCTGTCGGCCTCGAACTGGAAGTGCCGGGTGTCGTGCAGCAGGCCCATGGTGGTGGTGCTCAGCTCGATCACTTCGAAGAAGCTGGTGTTGACCTGGTCGAGGTAGCAGATGCCCAGGTCGAGCTGGTTGCGGCTCAGGCCATCGATCACCTGCTCGGAGCTCAGTGACGACAGCTGGAAGTGCAGCTCGGGGTACTTCTCACGCAGTGGCATCAGCAGTTGCATGGGGTTGAAGCTGGCCAGCGGCACGGTGCCCAGGCGCAGGCTGCCGACCACCTGGCCGCGGCAGCTGGCGGCCTCGGCCTGCAGGCCGTCATGGGCGGCGAGCAGGGTGCGGGCCCAGGCCAGGATGCGTTCGCCGGCTTCGGTGAACCCTTCGAAGCGCTGGCCGCGCTTGACCAGCACCAGGTCCAGTTCGTCCTCGAGGTTGCGCAGGCGCATGGACAGGGTCGGCTGGGTGATGTGGCACAGCGCCGCGGCCTGGCCGAAGTGGCGGGTCTGGTCGAGGGCGATGAGAAACTTGAGCTGTTTGATGTCCATGGTGCGGCCTGGGGTTGCGGGGTGGGTAGACCTTAACCAAGAGTGAAGCACCTGGCTAATCCTTGATGAACATTCAGCCGGTCCTGCAGCAGCGATAGAAAGCGTCGATCATCCGGTACGCCCTATCGATTGGACGCTGCCGGGGCTTGTCTCTAACGTGGCCGCTAAGCCAATCCTGGAGCAAAGGCCATGAGCGTGAAACCGGACGCGGTGTTCGTACCGCTGAACATCGCGGTGCTGACCGTCAGTGACACCCGCACCTACGACACCGACACCTCCGGCGAGCTGCTGGCCAGCCGCGCCGTCGGCGTGGGCCACCGCCTGGTGGCGCGGGAGCTGCTCAAGGACGACCTGTACAAGATCCGCGCCCAGGTCGCCACCTGGATCGCCGACGACCAGGTGCAGGTGGTGCTGATCACTGGCGGCACCGGCTTCACCGGGCGCGACAGCACGCCGGAGGCGGTGGACTGCCTGCTGGACAAGCGCATCGACGGGTTTGGCGAGCTGTTCCGCGCCCTGTCGATCCTCGATATCGGCACCTCGACCGTGCAGAGCCGGGCCCTGGCCGGCCTGGCCAACGGCACCCTGGTGTGTTGCCTGCCGGGTTCGACCGGCGCCTGCCGCACGGCCTGGGAAGGCATCCTGGCCGAGCAGTTGGATGCGCGGCACCGGCCGTGCAATTTCGTCGCGCACCTCAAACCAATCGGGGCCTGCGAAAGCCGAGGCTAGTGCTTTCCTGTACCGACTGTTCAGCTCAGCACATGATCCACCGGCACCAACGCCGGTGGCAGCGGCTCATGCCCCAGCGCCGACAGCACGTCGCGCTCGACGGTACGCACTAGCGCATCGGTCGGCAGGTCGTTTTCGTCCCGGCCGAACGGGTCCTCCAGCTCGTTGCCGATCGCATCCAGGCCGAAGAAGGTGTAGCTGACGATGGTGGTGAACAGCGGTGCCAGCCAGCCCAGCGGTTCTGCCAGGGCAAACGGCAGCAGCAGGCAGAAGATGTAGATGGTGCGGTGCAGCAGCAGGGTGTAGGGGAACGGCAGCGGCGTGCCCTTGATCCGTTCGCAGGTGGCCTGCACGTCTGACAGGCCGGCCAGGCGCTGCTCCAGGAGCGTGTAGCGGAACTCGCTGATCGCGCCGTCCTTCGCCAAGCGTGAGCACTGGGCACCGATATCGCGCAGGATGCCGTCGCACACGTTGTGCGCGGTGATCGGCGCGCCCTCGGCCAGCCAGGTGCGCGCCAGGGGCAGCTCGTCTTCGTTGCGCAGCCGGGCATTGAGGGCATGGGCGAAGCCGCACAGGCCACGCAGCATCTGCGCGCGCAGCTGCTGATCCTCGATCGCCACGCTTTCACGCACGAACGAGCGCACCTCGATGATCATCCGTCCCCAGGCCTTGCGGCCCTCCCACCAGCGGTCGTAGCAGGCGTTGTTGCGAAAACTCATGAAGATCGACAGCGACAGCCCCAGCAGGGTGAAGGGCGTGGCGCTGACCGGGTAGAACAGCGCCGGGTAGTGCCGCTCGATCAGCACGATCAGTGCCGCCAGCAAGGTCACCGCCAGGCAGCGCAAGGCGATGCGCTGGACGATCGAGCCCTTGAGGGTGAACAGCACGCGCAGCATGTCGGGGCGTGAGTGGACGATCAAGACGGTTCCAGAGGCGGGCGATCAGCCGCCGGTCATGTTCATGAAGCGCAGGATCTGCACCTCGCCGCCCACTTCGAAGTGGTGGCGGTAGGGCTTGAGCTGCATGGCGTCGCGCAGGGTCTTTTCCAGGCGGGCGCTGTCGCCGGGGTGCTGGCGCAGGACCTGCTTGAGGTCCACCGAGTGCTCGTTACCCAGGCACAGCAGCAGGCGGCCTTCGACGGTCAGGCGCACGCGGTTGCAGGTGGCGCAGAAGTTGTGGCTGTGCGGCGAGATGAAGCCGACCCGGGTGTCGGGCGCTTCGGCCAGGCGCCAGTAGCGCGCCGGGCCCTGGGAGGACTCGGCCGACTCGACCAGGGTGAAGTGCTCGGCCAGGCGGGCGCGCACGTCGTCGCTGGAGCAGAAGGACTCGCCGCGCTCGTGCTCGCTGATGACGCCCAGGGGCATTTCTTCGATGAACGAGATGTCCAGCTCGCGGTCGATGGCGAAGCGCACCAGGTCGACGATTTCGTGGTCGTTGCGGCCCTTGAGCACCACCGCGTTGAGCTTGGTGCGGCGAAAGCCCGCGGCGCGCGCGGCGTCGATGCCCGCGATCACCTGCGTGAGGTCGCCGGTACGGGTCAGGGCGCGGAAGCGCTCGGGGTCAAGGCTGTCGAGGCTGATGTTCAGGCGCGAGACGCCGGCATCGAACAGCGGCAGGGCCAGGCGGCCGAGCTGCGAGCCATTGCTGGTCAGGCACAGTTCGCGCAGGCCGGGCAGGGCGGCGATGCGCGCGCACAGCCCGACGATGCCCTGGCGCACCAGGGGCTCGCCACCGGTCAGGCGGATCTTGCGGGTGCCCAGGGCGACGAAGCGCTCGGCGACCAGGTACAGCTCCTCGAGGCTGAGAATCTGCTGGCGCGGCAGGAACTGCATGTCTTCGGCCATGCAATAGACGCAGCGAAAATCGCAGCGGTCGGTGACCGACATCCGCAGGTAATCGACTTTGCGGTTGAAACCGTCGATCAGGGCCTGGGGGTTCTTTTCCACGTTCACGCTCGACCTGTGCAGTGGCTGGGGGCGGCGAAAGGCCGCAGACAAGGTTCAAGCTATAACCTGCGCCCAGTGACGTCAAATTGCTTTCCCCGACCGCTCGATAAGTCTCCTCTATCACCACCGCAGGCCACGCAGCACAAGGGCTCTGCCGGGTGATCGAGACGGTTTATCACGCTGTCGTTTATTTCGATTGGACGCACTGGGAGCGGCTTCTTAGGCTGGAAAAAACACCGTGCGGAGAAGCGCAGCATGAGCCAGGACGAACACATCAGGGACTACAAGGGGCCGGCCGCCGGCTGGGGCGCGCTCAAGAGCGTGACCAAGAGCTGGCTGGGCAGCGAGAACGCCTTCAAGAACCTGCGGGCCATGCTCAAGACCAACCAGAACGGCGGTTTCGACTGCCCGGGTTGTGCCTGGGGCGAGTCGCCGGAAAGCGACATGGTCAAGTTCTGCGAGAACGGCGCCAAGGCGGTCAACTGGGAGGCCACCGGCCGCTCGGTGGATCCGGCGTTCTTCGCCCGCTACAGCGTCAGCGCCCTGCTCGAGCAGACCGACTACTGGCTCGAATACCAAGGCCGCATCACTCACCCGATGCGCTATGACGCGGCCACCGACCATTACGTCGAAACCAGCTGGGACGAGGCGTTCGCCCTGATCGCCCGGCACCTCAACGGCCTCGAATCGCCGGACCAGGCCGAGTTCTACACCTCGGGCCGGGCCAGCAACGAGGCGGCGTTCCTCTACCAGCTGTTCGTGCGCGCCTATGGCACCAACAACTTCCCCGACTGCTCGAACATGTGCCACGAGGCCAGTGGCGTGGGCATGGCCGAAACCCTCGGCGTGGGCAAGGGCACCGTGGTGTTCCATGACCTGGAGCTGGCCGATGCGATCTTTGTCATCGGCCAGAACCCCGGCACCAACCACCCGCGCATGCTCGAACCGCTGCGCGAGGCGGTCAAGCGCGGCGCCCAGGTGGTTTGCTTCAATCCGCTCAAGGAGCGGGGCCTGGAGCGATTCCAGCATCCGCAGCACCCGTTCGAGATGCTCAGCAACGGCTCCGAACCGACCAACACTGCCTATTTCCGCCCGGCGCTGGGCGGCGACATGGCGGCCATGCGCGGGATCGCCAAGTTCCTCCTGCAGTGGGAGCGCGAGGCGCAGCTCAATGATGAGCCGCCGGTGTTCGACCATGCCTTCATCGCCGAGCACACCAGTGGCGTCGAGGCCTACCTGGCCGTGGTGGACGCCACGCACTGGGAGCATATCGTCGAGCAGTCGGGCTTGAGCAAGGCCGAGATCGAGCTGGCCGCGCGCATGTACCGCAAGGCCGAGCGGGTGATCATGTGCTGGGCCATGGGCGTGACCCAGCACCGCCACTCGGTGCCGACCGTGCAGGAGATCGTCAACCTGCAGCTGCTGCGCGGCAACGTCGGCAAGCCCGGCGCCGGCCTGTCGCCGGTGCGCGGACACAGCAACGTGCAGGGCGACCGCACCATGGGCATCGACGAGAAGCCCAAGGCGGCGCTGCTCGACGCCATCGAGAAACGCTTCCAGTTCAAGGTGCCCCGCGAGCACGGCCATAACGCCGTGCTGGCGATCCAGGCCATGGAAGAGGGGCGGGCCAAGGTGTTCGTCGCCCTGGGCGGCAACTTCGCCCAGGCGACTCCGGACACCCCGCGTACCCACGCGGCGCTGCGCAACTGCGAACTGACCGTGCAGATTTCCACCAAGCTCAACCGATCGCACCTGGTCACCGGGCGCGATGCGTTGATCCTGCCGTGCCTGGGCCGCACCGAGATCGACATCCAGGCCGAAGGGCCGCAGGGCGTCACCGTGGAAGACACCTTCAGCATGGTGCACATCTCCCATGGCCAGCTGAAGCCGCGCTCGCCGCTGCTGCGCTCGGAACCGGCCATCGTCGCCGGGATGGCCAAGGCCACCCTGGGCAACAAACCGATCGACTGGGACTACGCGATTGCCGACTACGGCCGCATCCGCGGCATGATCGCCGATGTCATACCGGGCTTCAGTGAATTCAACGCGCGCCTGCAGCATCCCGGTGGCTTCCACCTGGGCAACAACGCCGCCGAACGCAACTTCCGCACGGCCACTGGCAAGGCGCGCTTCACCTCCAGCCCGCTGCCGGAGCAGCTGGTCAACGCCCAGGTGCTGGCCCGTGGTGACAAGCCCGACCTGATCCTGCAGACCCTGCGTTCCCACGACCAATACAACACCACGCTGTACGGGCTGGATGACCGCTACCGTGGCGTGTTCGGCCTGCGCGAGGTGGTGTTCGTCAATGAGGCGGATATCCGTCGACTGGGCTTCGAGCCGGGCGAGGAGGTGGACCTGGTGTCGCTCTGGGAGGATGGTCGCGAGCGGCGGGTCTCGGGGTTCCGCCTGGTGGCCTATGACGTGCCGCAAGGCCAGGCGGCGGCCTACTATCCAGAGACCAACCCGCTGGTGCCGCTGGAGAGCTATGGCGAGGGGACCTACACGCCGACCTCGAAGTTCGTGGCGATCAAGCTGGAGAAGGCCAGGGCCGGAAACCGGATCGAAGCGACAATCACAAACGACTGATGTTGGTGCCAGCGTGGGAGCGGGCTTGCCCCGCGATATCCCAGTCCATGCCTACTCAAGCGGACCTGCAGACGCCATCGCGGGGCAAGCCCGCTCCCACGCCACCGCCTCCGCCCGCTCCTAGCGCCCCACCGGGTACGCCGTGGTGTACTTCATCTGCTCCATGGCAAAGCTCGAGGTGATGTTCGACAGCCCGTCGGTGCTGGTGATCAACTTCTTGTAGAAGCGGTCGTAGGCGGCAATGTCGCCCACCACCACCCGCAGCATGTAGTCCCAGTCGCCAGACATGCGGTAGACCTCCATCACCTCCTCGAACGCCGTCACCGTGGCGGCGAACTGCGCCAGCCAGGCGCTGTCGTGGCGCTGGGTCTTGAGCTGGACGAACACCGTCAGGCCCAGGCCCAGGCGCTCGGGGTCGAGCAGGGCGACGCGGCCGCGGATGTAGCCTTCCTCTTCCAATCGCTTGACCCGCTTCCAGCACGGCGTGGTGGACAGGTTGACCGCCTCGGCCAGGTCCTTGAGTGACAGCGACGCGTCGCGCTGGAGCAGGGTGAGGATATGCTGGTCGAAACTGTCCATGATGTCGTCAGGTGGGGTGGAGGAAAGTTTTCCAAGGTTAGCCGCATGCTGAGAACGTTGAAACCCTTTCAGGCGCTTCGTCGACAGCAACGTTCCGTTGGCGCCGAGGCCCGGCGGATATGAGATAGTGGCGGTTTTCCATCCTCAGTCAATGGACCCGACCATGTCCGACAAACCGCGCAATTTTGCCACCCGCACCATCCACGCCGGCGAGCAGTCCAGCGTCGCCGACAACGCCATCTTCCCGGCCATCGTCACTTCCAGCTCGTTCATCAAGCGCGGCCTGGACGACAACCCCGAATACGCCTACAGCCGGGTCAGCAACCCGACCCGGCATGCCTACGAGACCTGCGTGGCCGCACTGGAGGAGGGCGTCGGCGCGGTCGCCTGCGCCTCGGGCGTCAGCGCCACCGCCACGGTGCTCGAACTGCTGTCCAAGGACGCCCATGTGGTGGTGATGAACGGTGTCTATGGCGGCACCTTCCGCCTGCTGGAAGACTACCGTGGACGCACCTCGGGCCTGACCACCACCTATGTCGACCTCAACGACGTCGAGGCCGTGGCCGCGGCGATCCGCCCGGACACGCAACTGATCTGGATCGAGTCGCCGACCAACCCGCTGCTACACCTGGTGGACATCAAGGCGGTCTGCGACCTGGCCCGCGCCCGTGGGGTGATGACCTGCATCGACAACACCTTCTGCTCGCCCTGGAACCAGCAGCCGATCACCCTGGGCGTGGACCTGGTGATGCATTCGGCGAGCAAGTACATCGGCGGCCACTCCGACCTGACCGGCGGCGTGGTGGTGGCGGCCAATCACGAGCTGCTGGGCCGTTTGCGCAAGATCAGCATGGCGGTCGGCGCGATCCAGGGGCCGTTCGACTGCTACCTGGCGCTGCGCGGGCTGAAGACCCTCGATGTACGCATGGAGCGCCAGAGCGCCAATGCCCTGCGCGTGGCGCAGTTCCTCGAACAGCATCCGCAGGTCGAGCAGGTCTACTACCCGGGGCTGGAAAGCCATCCGCAGCATGAACTGAGCAAGCGTCAGATGCGCACCGGCGGTGCGGTGGTGGCGTTGCGCATCAAGGGAGATCGGGTCGCGGTCAACCGCCTGGTCGAGGCGCTGTCGATCTTTGTCCTGGCCGATTCGCTGGGCGGGGTGGAGAGCATGATCAACCACTCCTGGAGCATGTCGCACAACTCCCTGAGCCCGGAGCAGAAGGGCGTGATGGGGATCAGCGAGAACCTGGTGCGGTTGTCGATCGGGATCGAGGACTACCGGGATCTGATCGAGGACCTGGATGCTGCGTTGAAGGCGTCCGCGTAACGACCGCCGACGCTATCGCGGGTTTGCCCCGCGATGGCGTCAGTGAGGGGAATCAGGATTTGGGCGGATGGACGATCCGTTCGATCTTGTCCTTGAGCAGCAGGCGTTCCCTGCGCAGCAGGTTGACGGTGTCGTCGTTGGTGGCGTTGCCTTCGGCGGCCACCACTTCCTTGTCCTTGGCGTTGTATTCCTTGTGCAGCTTGTGCAGGTCCTGGTTCTTGTCGATGAGGGCCTGGAACTGGTCGGCGGTCACGTGCAGGTCTGCGAGCAAATCATGCGGAACTGGCATTTCTTCACCTCTCTCAGGGTTGGTAAACGAGCCTGAACCAAGAGGATAGTCGCCTTTGCCGCATTGCGGGACTGGGTTAGGCTGTCGCCCATCCCTGCGTAACCGGAACCTGCGCCATGCCTCACCTGAACCTGGAATACAGCGACAACCTGCGCGAACTCAACGTCGATGTGCTACTGCTGCGACTGAATCACGCCCTGGTCGGCAGCGGCCAGTTCGCCGAAGAGCTGGACATCAAGAGCCGTGCCCAGGCCTTCGCCCAGTATCGGGTCGGTACCGCGCCGAGCGAGCGGGCCTTCGCCCATGTGCGCCTGGCGATCCTCAGCGGACGCACGCCGCAAGTGAAACAGCAGTTGTCCAACAGCCTGCTCGAGGTACTGCGCGAAGCGATCCCCGGCCAGCCCGGTCTGGACATCCAGCTGTGCGTGGAGGTCCTGGACATCGATCGCGAGCCGTACGCCAAGCTTCGCCTGCCTGGCTGAATGGCAGCTGAATGAAAGTTGTTTAACCGATGAAAGATGTCGGCATACTAATTGTTGGCGTCTTTTTCACAAAAAATTGATGCTAGGCTTTCTAGAGTTCGGCCAACTTTCCAACCTGCCCGTCCGGGCGCGTTGGCCGCTGATGAACTCTTATTGCGAACGCCATGCTGAAACTCAAATCCCTGCGGACCGAATGGGTCACGCTGCTGGCCAGCCTGTACCTGTTGATCGGCTTCAACACCTTGCTTTGGCAACACCTGGAGTCCATCGTGCCGCCGGGCATGGTGGGGTTGTGGCTGAGCCTGGCATTCGCCGTGCTGATGCTGTTCGCCTTCAATCTCATACTCACCTTGCTGGCGTTTCGTTATGTACTGAAACCGGTATTGATCGTGTTGTTCCTCAGTGGCGCAAGTGTCGCTTACTTCATGAATCAATATGGTGTACTTATTGATGCCGGCATGTTCCGCAATGTCGCTGAAACCAATGTCGCGGAAGTGCGCGACCTGCTCTCGCTGAAGTTTGCCGTTTATATCCTGCTGCTGGGTGTGCTGCCGTCGCTGCTGGTATGGAAGGCCAGGATCGACTATCGCCCCTGGCACCGCGAGCTGCTGGGCAAGCTGGTGGTCAGCGGTGCCTGCGTCGCAGCCTTGGGTTCGGTAGCGCTGGTCAACTATCAGGGGTTGGCGTCGCTGTTTCGCAATCACCATGAGCTGCGCCTGATGCTCACGCCGAGCAATATCGTCGGGGCTTCCATCGGCTATGTCAGCGAGCAAGTGGGCAGCGCCACCCGGCCGTTCCAGCCATATGGCGAAGATGCCCGTCGCGACAGCGCCTGGCAGCAGCACGCACGCAAGTCACTGACCGTGCTGGTGGTCGGTGAAAGTGCCCGGGCGGATAACTTCGGCCTGCTCGGCTATGCCCGCGACACCACGCCACGGCTGGCCAAGGAGCAGGGCCTGCTGAGTTTCACCGACGTCCATTCCTGCGGCACCGAGACCGCCGTGTCGGTGCCCTGCATGTTCTCCGGCATGCCGCGCAAGGACTACGACGCACGCGTGGCCAAGAACCGCGAAGGGTTGCTCGACATCCTCCAGCGCGCAGGGTTGGCGGTGCAGTGGCGTGATAACCAGTCCGGCTGCAAGGGCACCTGCGACCGGGTGCAATTTATCGATGTGAGCAACCTCAAGGACCCGGCGCTGTGCGCCAGTGGCGAGTGCCATGACGAGATCCTGCTGCAGGGCCTGGCCGAGCTGCTGGACAACCTCGACCAGGACACCGTGCTGGTGCTGCACCAGATGGGCAGCCATGGCCCCGAGTACTTCAAGCGCTACCCCGCGGGCAACGAAGCCTTCACCCCGGTGTGCCGCAGCAACGCCCTGAACCAGTGCAGCCAGCAGGCGATCGTCAACGGCTACGACAACACCGTGGCCTACACCGACAAGGTGCTGGCCACCCTGATCGACACCTTGCGCAGCCGACAGGACAAGGTCGACACCGCGATGATCTATCTTTCAGACCATGGCGAATCGCTGGGCGAGTACAACCTGTTCCTGCACGGCACGCCCTACATGATCGCGCCGGACCAGCAAAAGCACGTGCCGCTGCTGGCCTGGTTCTCCGACAGCTACCGCCAGGATTTCGGCCTGGACACCGAATGCCTGGGCAAGCTGCGTGATGCGCCGCTGTCCCAGGACAACCTGTTCCACTCGATGCTCGGGCTGTTGCAGGTGCGCACCGAGGTCTACCAGCGATCGCTGGACATGTTCGCCAGCTGCCGGCCGTGGCTGGCGGCCAAACGCTGAGCGGTCGACCGCCCGGCACCATGGATGGCGCGAGGTTTCACCCCCAGGGGCCGCGCCGTATATACTGCGCGCCAATGTTAGTGGGAGAGCCTCGTGGCCATCGAAATACACTGGATCCGTGACGACCAGAACCTGGCCGAACACTGCCGAAGCTGGCGCGAACAGCCCTTCGTGGCCCTCGACACCGAATTCATGCGGGTCGACACCTTCTACCCAAAGGCCGGCCTGATCCAGATCGGTGTCGGCCAGTGCGCCTACCTCATCGACCCCCTGCTGATCCGCGACTGGCAGCCGCTGGCCGGGCTGCTCGAGGACAGCGGCGTGGTCAAGGTGCTGCATGCCTGCAGCGAAGACCTGGAAGTGCTGCTGCGCCTGACCGGCAAGCTACCCCAGCCGTTGTTCGACACCCAGCTGGCCGCCGGCTACCTGAACATCGGTTTCTCCATGGGCTATTCGCGCCTGGTGCAAGAGGTGCTGGGGCTCGAGCTGCCCAAGGGCGAGACCCGCTCCGACTGGCTGCAGCGCCCGCTGTCCGACACTCAGGTGAGCTACGCCGCCGAGGACGCCGTGCACCTGGCCGAGCTGTTCGATGCCCTGCGCCCGCGCCTGTCGGATGACAAGTATGCCTGGGTGCTGGAAGACGGCGCCGAACTGGTCGCCGCGCTGCGCCGTGAAGTCGAGCCCGAAACCCTGTACCGCGACGTCAAGCTGGCCTGGAAGCTCGGTCGCCAGCAACTGGCCGTGCTCCGTGAACTGTGCGCCTGGCGCGAACGTGAGGCCCGCAGCCGCGATGTGCCGCGTAACCGCATCCTCAAGGAACACTCGCTGTGGCCCATGGCCAGGAGCCAGCCCGACAGCCCGTCGGCACTGGCGAAAATCGACGAGATGCACCCGCGCACCATCCGCCAGGACGGTGAGCAGCTGATCCAGCTGATCAAGCGTGCCGCCAGCCAGCCGCAGGAGCAATGGCCAGAGCCGCTGCCCGAGCCGCTGCCGATCGAAGCCGCCGGCATCCTCAAGCGCCTGCGCGCCATCGGCCAGGCCGAGGGTGAGCGGCTGGGCATCGCCCCGGAACTGATGCTGCGCAAGAAAGCCCTCGAAGCCCTGCTCAAGAGCGGCTACCCCGACGGTCCCTATCAACTGCCCGATTCGCTGCGCGGCTGGCGTCGCGAACGCATGGGCCAGGCCCTGCTGGACGACCTGGCGGGCGCCGGAGATTCCCGATGAAACGTATCTGCTCGATCTACAAGAGCCCACGCAAGAATGAAATGTACCTCTACGTGCTCAAGGCCGAGGGCCTGGAGCGTGTGCCGGAGGCGCTGCTGCCATTCTTCGGCAAGCCGGTGCATGCTTTCGACCTGGTGCTGACGCCTGAGCGCACACTGGCCCGCGAGGACATCGCCAAGGTGCTGGAGAACCTCGACAAGCAGGGCTACCACCTGCAGATGCCACCGCCGGAAGACGACTACATCGAGCACTTGCCCGAAGAGCTGCTGCGTCGCAACGACCCGGCCTGACCCAGGCGCGCTCGGTTCCCTTTCTACCTGCGGCCCGCCTGGCGGGCCGCTTCCGTTGTTTGCCAAGGTTGTGTGTCACATGCGCGTTCTGATCGCTGAACAGGATCATGCCAACTATGCTCGCCTGCTGGGCGAAGCGGCACCGGACCTGGAAGTCCTGACCAGCGGCGACTCCGCCGAACTGGCACGCCTGGCCCCCGATTGCCCGGTGTGGCTGGGCCAGCCGGACCTGCTGGCCAGTCTGTTGCGCCAGGGCCACAAGCCTCGCTGGATGCAGTCGACCTGGGCCGGGATCACCCCGTTGCTGGCCGACGGCCTGCCACGCGACTACCGCCTGACCCGGGCGGTGGGCATCTTCGGCCAGGTGATGGCCGAGTACATGCTCACCTACATGCTCGGCCATGAGCGCGATGTGCTGTCGCGACTGGTCAGCCAGGTCGAGCGGCGCTGGGATGACCGCCCGGGGCGGACCCTGGAAGGGCGGCGGGTGCTGATCGTCGGTACCGGCGATATCGGCCAGCGGGTGGCCGAGTTCCTCGTGCCGTTCGGTGTCATCCTGCACGGTGTGGCCAGCAGCGCCCGCAAGCAGGCGCCCTTCGTCGAAGTGGCGGGCCTCGACCAGCTGCCGCGCCTGGTCGGCCAGGCCGACTACGTGCTCAACCTGCTGCCCGATACCCCGGCCACCCACGACCTGTACGATGCGGCGCTGTTCAAGTGCTTCCGGCCCAGTGCCTTGTTCATCAATGCCGGGCGTGGCGTGGCGGTAGTTGATGCCGATCTGGTCGAAGCGCTCAAGCAGGGCCATCTGGCTGGCGCGGTGATCGATGTCTGCCGCCAGGAACCATTGCCCCAGCGCCATCCGTTCTGGACCGCCTGGGGACTGCTGCTGACCGGGCACAGCTCGGCGCCGACCTCGCCGGCGGCGATGGTGCGGTTGTTCGTGGAGAATGCGCGGGCCTATGCGGTGGAGCAGGCCCTGCGGGGCGAGGTGGATTTCGCGAGGGGTTACTGAAAGAGGTTTGCCTGATGCGACCTCATCGCGGGGCAAGCCCGTTTCCACGGGCACCTGCCTCGCGATAAGGCGATCACAACCTTAGAGGCTGAACTCACCTTCGGCCGCCAGCTCGCTCAGCGGTCGGCGCGGGCTCGGCACTTCGCGGGCCTGCAGGCCTTCGGCCAGGGTCGCCTTGTCGCCCAGCTTGCCGATCGCCACCATCGCATGCAGTGCGTAGCCCTCGGGGATCTTCAGCTCGCTGCGCGCCAGGTCCTGGTCGAAGCCGGCCATGCCATGGCTGTGCCAGCCGCTGATGCTCGCCTGCAGCGCCAGATGGCCCCAGGCTGAGCCGGTGTCGAAGGTGTGCCACAGCGCAGGCTTTTCTTCATCGGAGCCGGGCGCTGCGAAGGTGGTCTTGGAGATGATCAGCACCAGCGCCGAAGCGTGCTGCGCCCAGCTGCGGTTGAACTCGTTGAGGATGCCCAGGTAGCGTTCCCAGCTCGGCGTGTCGCGGCGGGCGTAAAGGAAGCGCCACGGCTGCGAGTTGTAGGCCGACGGAGCCCAGCGCGCGGCCTCGAGGAAGCTCAGCAAGGTTTCCTGGCTGATCGGCTCGGCGGTGAAGGCGCGGGGCGACCAGCGATTGATGAACTGCTCGTTGATGGCATAGTCGGCGATGCGTGGGGTGGCGCTCATGGGTGCTCCTGCAAGGGCGGGGGAAAATACCGCACGCTACTGCGTCCGGTGAGCACTGACAAGCGGTCTGGCGTTGCCGCCGGACTGCCTCTAGACTGGCGCCGCCGCGCGCCGCGGCTTGACGTTGACTGCAGGAAACCGTGTGATGATCGCCGATACCGCGCCCTTCTGGCGGCGCAAGACCCTCGACCAGCTCGATGACCAGGAATGGGAGTCGCTCTGCGACGGCTGCGGCCTGTGCTGTCTGCAGAAACTCGAGGACGAGGAAGACAACAGCGTCTATTACACGAGTATCGCCTGCAAGCTGCTGGACCTGCAGTCGTGCCAGTGCAGCGACTACCCCAATCGCTTCGAGCACGTCCCCGACTGCATCCAGCTGACCCCCGGCAAGGCCGACCAGTTCAAGTGGCTGCCGCCCACCTGCGGTTACCGCCTGGTCAGCGAGGGACAGGACCTGCCGGCCTGGCACCACCTGGTCAGCGGTGATCGCCAGCAGGTGCATGAGCAGCGCATCTCCCGGTCGGGGCGCATGCTCAGCGAGAACGACGTGGATGAAGACGACTGGGAAGACCATCTGATCTTCCGCGCAGGTTGAGTGTCCGGGAAACAAGGAGTTTTTATGCGTCGCCTGTTGTTGCTGGTTGTCGGCCTGCTGGCCAGTTCGCAGGTCCTGGCGAAGAAGGTCGACCTCGATTACCAGGTGCGCCTGCTGCCGCAGAGCGGCCAGGCCGAGGTGCGCCTGACTCTGGCCGACGGCAGTGCGGTGCGCAGCCTGGACTTCGACCTGGGCAAGCCTGGTGCCTACAGCGACTTTCTCGCCGATGGCCAGTGGCAGGTGCAGAACGGACGTGGCGTCTGGCACCCGGCGGCGGGCAAGACCAGCCTCAGCTACCGCGTGCTGCTCGACCAGCAACCCCGTGGCGGCGCCCATGAGGCGCGCATCACGCCGCACTGGGCGCTGTTCCGTGGTGACCAGCTGGTGCCGCCGGCGCGCCTCGACCAGCAGGATGGCACCGAGCTGGTCTCGCGGCTGACCTTCGACCTGCCGACGGGCTGGAAAAGCGTCGAAACCGCCTGGCCACGTATCGGCCGGCAGAAATTTCGCATCGACGATGTGTCGCGGCTGTTCGACCGGCCCACCGGCTGGATGCTCGCCGGCAACCTGGGCAGTCGTCGGGCGCGCCTGGGCGTCACAGAGGTGACCGTGGCCGCTCCGCAAGGCCAGGGCATGCGGCGCATGGACACGCTGACCCTGCTGACCTTTATCTGGCCGCAGTTGCAGGCGGTGTTCCCGCGCAACCCTCCGAAGCTGCTGCTGGTCGGTGCCCGTGACGAGATGTGGCGCGGCGTGCTGGCCGGCAACAACTCGCTGTATCTGCACAGCACGCGCCCGCTGGTCAGCGAGAACGGCACCAGCCCGGTGCTGCGTGAATTGGTGCAGCTGTTCGCCCAGATCAACGACCGCGACGGCAGCGACTGGCTGGGCGAGAGCCTGGCCGACTATTACGCCACCGAGCTGCTGCGCCGCGCTGGTGGCATGAGCGATGATCGCTACGAGGCGCTGCAGGCCCGTCAGCACAAGCTGGCTGCCAAGGTGAACCACCTCAAGGGCGCCAAGGCCGATGCCGCGCAGGTGGCCCGTGGCGTGCTGCTGCTGCAGGCGCTGGATCGCGAGATCCGCCTGCACCACCACGACAAGCGCTCGCTGGACGACGTCGCCCGTGCGCTGATGCGCCTGTCGAGCGTCAGCACCGAGGAGTTCGTGCAGATCAGCGAGAACGTGCTGGGGCGGCAGTCCGAAGTATTGCAAAGCAAGGTATTGCGCTAAGCGCAGGATCTATCGCGGCAAGCCCGTTCCCACGGCCCCGGACATCATTTTGAACGCGGGCTCGTGGAAGCGGGCTTGCCCGCGATGCTTTCAACCGCCAGTCACCGTCGCGGTACGGGTCGCCGCCTCGGCGCTGGCCTTCAGCGCCTTGAGCTCGGCAGCGCCTCGTTCTATGTCGCGATGCAGGCGCAGGTATTCGGCGCGATGCCGCAACCACCATGCCTTGGTCGAGCAATGCCCGCTCACGCCACGGGCCAGCGCCAAGCCGCCTACGGCAACCTGCAACATCCCCAGCAGGCCACCGTGGCGCAGCCCCTTGCTGATCATCAACGCGCCCCCAGCCAGGGAGCTGACGCGCTCCAGGCCGTGGACATTATGTTTCGGTGCGTCCGTTGTCCAATGGATATCGTGCATTGCCAGGTCTCCTCAGGTGGGTGATATCCAGCAGACTTTGACCAGCGTGCAAGCGTTCAGTGTAATTTCCCGCGTGGTTGACCCGGTCAACTTCGAGGCTATCCTGAGCAAGGTGGGTTTATAACATTTGGGTGTGGGTGCCGTTGGCGAGCATGTTGGTTGTAATTAAAATTTTGATCAGCGTATTTAATCAGTCGTGACATGGTTTGGCTGCCGTGGCTGAACGACTGTGGAGAACTTCTAAGTCTCGATGTTGCTGTTGCTGTTGCTGTTGTTCTTTTGCTTTTGCTTCTAAGCGCGCGGTAGGTCAGGCAACACCAATTGCGACTTCAGGAGGCCGAACGCAGGGCTTGCGGAGGGAGGTGACGGGCATGGATGCCCGTCAAGCGCTGCGCCCCAGGATGGGGCGTTCAGCGCGGTCCTCCCGGGAGCAAGTCCGGAGTGAGGGGACCCCGGAGCGAAGCGTAGGGGCCGGATGAATGGAGCGAGGATTTTTTGGTTCCTTTTTGATCCTTCAAAAAGGGACCCGCCGTAAGGGCGGAAAGGTGACTATGCGTCACCATCGCAAATGAATGCGCATATAACTTTCAAAACTCATGCTCTAAAAGTCAAAGTCAAAGTCAAAGTCAAAGTCAAAGTCAAAGTCGGTCGGCGCTGGTTTTAATGGTTGTAAGTGCATTCGTTTGCGATGTCGACGCATAGTCACCTTTTCGCCCTTACGGCGAGTTCCTTTTTGAAGGATCAAAAAGGAACCAAAAAATCCTCGCTCCATTCATCCGGCCCTGCGCTTCGCTCCGGGTCCCCTCACTCCGGCCTTGCTCCCGGGAGGACCGCGCTGCAGGGCCCATCCTGGGCCCCAGCGCTTGACGGGCATCCATGCCCGTCACCTCCCTCCGCAAGGCCTGCGTTCGGCCTCCTGAAGTCGCAATTTGTGTCGCCTGGGATATCGCGCGCTTAGAAGCAAAAGCAAAAGCAAAAGCAAAAGCAAAAGCACAACGGCAACGGCAACGGCAACGGCCTACGGTAGCGTTTATTTCGCCGCGTAGACGCCAGGCTTGCACGGGAGCCGGATTGGGGGGGCGCAAGGCGTGAGGGCTACTTGAACTTCGGCCCCGAGCGGGTGTTCAAGCCTTTGGCCATGCGGTCGTACAGCACCACATTCACCGTCGCCGCCAGGTTCATGCAGCCTTCTGTCGGGATGTAGATCGTCTCTTCGCACCAGCCGCGCACGTCTTCGCTCAACGAGCCATCCTCTGGCCCGAAGATGTAGATCGCCCGGTCCGGGTGGGTGTACTCAGGCAATGGCCGTGCGCCTTCCACCAGCTCCACGGCCACCGGGGTGCAGCCCAGGGGAATGATGCGCTGCAGGTCGTCGATGCCGATCAGCGGGATGTCGTAGTGCACGCGCTTGGTATCGGTGACGAAGTCGCGGGCGCGCTCATAACGCTTGCCGGTGTAGAACACCGAGTTGACGCCATAGCAGCCCGCGGCGCGCATCACCGAGCCTACGTTTTCCGCGGATTTGGGGTTGAACAGGCCGATGCAGCTATACCGTTTGTTCGCCACGTGTCGAGGCCCTTCGTAAAAAAAGAGCGCGATTATACGGGCTTGCCGGCACACCGGGGGCGCGAATCGACGTTCAGTCCTTCTTCATCAGCGCGGCCAGGCCGGCGAACGGGTTGTGTGTGGCCACGGCGACTTTCGGCGTGCTCAGCGAACCTTCGCTGAAATACTGCTGGTCGGTGTAGCGGGCGTGCTCGTTGTCGTGGCAGTACAGGCACAGCAACTCCCAGTTGGAGCCGTCCTGGGGGTTGTTGTCGTGGTTATGGTCGCGGTGGTGCACGGTCAGTTCCGACAGGCGTTTGCCGGAGAACTCGCGGGTGCAACGGCCGCAGACGTGGGGATACATCTTCAGCGCCTTGTCGCGGTAGCCCATTTCCTTGTCGCGCTTGGCGTCGGCGAGGATGCGGTCGAGACGGGCGGTGGCGTCGGAGGTGGAGCTCATGGTGTTACCTTTTTTCTGATCAGGGCAATGACGGTTATGCCGTTGAGTCTAGCGCGCCTGTGGGCCGGGCGGACAGGCAAAATCGCGCCATTGGGCGTAGCCTGTAGGGAGGTTTCTGACAGGAGGCTGCCGATGTTGCATGCGATCCTCGCCGCGTTGTTGCTTGGCGCTGTATCCACGGCCGACGCCGCGGGCCAGCAACGGCCGCTCACGACGGTTCCCGGGGCGCCCGGGACCGCGACGCCGACCCCTTACCCGCAGATCACCCCGAGCACGCCGCCCAAGGCCGGTGCCAACCGGCCGGGCGCGCCGCTGTTGCCGCCAATGCCGCTGCCGGGGCCACCCAAGGACCAGCCGTTGCCCGGGCTGAGCCAGGACCCGCCGAAACCGCCTGACAAGGGCCGCTAGACTTGCTGCGCCAGGCGCTGGCCATCCTGCATGCGCAGGCGTTTTGACAAGGCCACGGCGAGGGCGCGGATGATCCGTGCGGCGATGCGCGGCGCTTCGTTGAGCATCTTTTCCAGCGCGTCCTTGCCCAGGGTCAGCAGCTGGCAGTCGCTGGCGGCCACGCAGGTGGCCGAGCGGCGTTCGCCGTCGAGCACGGCCATCTCGCCGAAGGCCCGGCCCTTGCGCAGGGTGGCGATCTCCACCTGGGCGCCGTTGCCGTCGGTCTTGCGCACCGAGACCACGCCGCGATGGAGGATGCACATGAAGGTGCCGGCGTCGCCTTCGCTGAACAGGGTCTGGCCCTGGGCCACGGCGGCGAGGCTGAAGTAGCCGGCGGCGGCGAGGAAGTCACCGGGCTGCAGGGTGTCGAACAGGCCGCAGTCCATGAGCATGTCGCGGATTTCGGCGTTCAGGTGCTGGGTGTCGGGCATGTGTTGTTCTTCTTCGAATGTCTGGAAAGCGCCACAAACTGCTGGGTAAGTAGTGAGGCATCGTGGGAGCGGGCTTGACCCGCGATCAGGTTCGACCAGGCGATGACGCTGCCTGGTCTGTCCTCATCGCGGGGCAAGCCCGCTCCCACGTCAGCTTGACGCTATGACAACGAAAATCGCGTTTTACGCCACGCCCAGTTCATTGAAGACGAACGCATACTCCAGCGCCACATCGCGCAGCCCCTGGTAGCGCCCGCTCATGCCGCCGTGGCCCGCGCCCATCTCGGTCTTGAGCAGCAGCAGGTTGTCGTCGGTCTTGCGCGTGCGCAGGCGCGCCACCCACTTGGCCGCCTCCCAGTACTGCACGCGGCTGTCGTTGTAGCCGGCGACCACCAGCAGCGCCGGGTAGGCCTGCGCCTTGACGTTCTCGTAGGGCGCGTAGGCCTTGATCCGCTCGTACACCTCGGGCTCCTCGGGGTTGCCCCATTCGTCGTACTCGGTGACGGTCAGCGGCAGCTCGGGGTCGAGCATGGTGTTGAGCACATCGACGAACGGCACTTCGGCGATGGCGCAACGGAATAGCTCGGGGCGTAGGTTGAGCACCGCGCCCATGAGCAGACCACCGGCACTGCCACCGCTGATCGCCAGGCGTTCGCGGGTGGTCACGCCTTCGGCGATCAGGTGCTCGGCGCAAGCGATGAAGTCGTCGAAGCTGTTGTGCTTGTGCTCCTGCTTGCCGGCCCGGTACCAGGCCTCGCCCAGCTCGCCGCCGCCGCGCACATGGGCGATGGCGAAGGCCACGCCGCGCTCCAGCAGGCTCAGGCGGGCATGGGAGAACCACGGGTCGAGGCTCTCGCCGTAGGCGCCGTAGCCGTAGAGATAGAGCGGCACCGTCTTGCCTTCGTCAGCGCGACGGCGCACCAGGCTGATCGGTACCCGGGTGCCGTCCTTGGCCACCGCCCACAGACGCTGGCTGATGTAGTCGTCGGCGTCGAAGGCGCCGAGCACCGGAGTCTGCTTGAGCACCTGCTGGGCGCCCGTGGCCAGCTCCAGCTGGCGCACCTGGGCCGGGCGGTTGAGGGCTTCATAGCGCAGGCGGATGCGTGTGCTGGCGAATTCCAGGCTGTCCTGCACGTAGAGGCTGTAGGCGGCGTCCGGCAGCTCGACGCGGTAAGCCGGCAGGCCTTGCGGGTGCACTTCGATGATCGGCAGGCCGCCTTCGCGCAGGCTCAGGGACAACGCCGTGGCATTGAGGCTGAGCCCTTCGAGCATGACGTCGTCACGGTGCGGCACCAGCACCTGCCACTGCGCGCGGGGCGGCACGCTGTCGGCCGGCGCGTGGAACAGGGCGAAGTTGATGCCGTCCTGGTTGCTGCGCACGAACCAGCGCCACTGACCGTCGAGCTGGCCGTGGTCGGGGAAGTACTCATGACCTTCGACCCGCGGCGCCAGGCAGGTGAAATCAGCCTGTGGCGTGGCGGCATCGAGCACCCAGGCCTCGCTGGTGGTCTTGCTGTTGAGCAGCAGCACCAGTTGGCGCTCGGAGCTGGCTCGGTAGCAATGCAGGAAGAAGCGCCCGTCGGGCTCCTCGAAGACCGTGGCGGCGTCGGTCTCGCCCAGGGTGTGGCGGCGCAGGCGCCAGGGGCGGTGGGTGTCGTCCAGTTCGGCGAAGAACAACGTCTGGCTGTCGTTGGCCCAGGTCATGCTGCCGTCGCAGTCGTCGAAGGGCAGGGCGGTCAGCGCGCCGTTGGCCAGGTCCTTGACGTACAGGGTGTAGATCTCGTCGCCGCTGGTGTCCAGGCTGTAGGCCAGCAGGCGGTGGTCGGGGCTGACGCTGAAGGCGCCGAGGGAAAGAAAGCCGCCATTGGCCAGGGCGTTGGGATCGAGCAGCAGCTCCTCGCGGCTTTCATCGACGGTGTTGCTGTCGTCGGCCGGGCGCGGGCAGCGGTAATGGCGCGGGTACTCGTCGCCCGCGGTGGTACGGGTGTAGTAGAGGTATGGGCCCCAGGGCGAGGGCAGCGACAGGTCGGTCTCGAGGATGCGGCCCTTGATTTCTTCGAACAGCTGTTCACGCAGCGGCGCCTGGTCGGCGAGGACGGCTTGCTGGTAGGCGTTTTCCGCTTCCAGGTAGGCCAGGACCTCGGGGGTGTCGCGCTGCTGCAGCCAGGCGTAGGGGTCTTGGCCTTCGGCTTGATGGGCGATCGGGGCGGGAAGGGGTAGGGGCATGGGTGATCTCATCGATTGTGGACCCCATCGCGGGGCCGCTGCAGGTCCCTTGCGGGGCGGGGGCAGCCTGCGCCGGGAAAAGTGTTTATCATAGGCGTCTCTTTGCCTGGCTTGCACCCACACCATGACCGAACACGACTATACCCTCGCCTGGGGCCTGTACGCCGTTGCCGCCCTGGGCTGCCTGCTGGTGGGCTTCAAGCTGACCGGCTGGATGTGGCGCTGGTTGCGCGAGCCGCTGCGGGTGATCATCGCCGTATTGCTGTTCTCGCCGACCATCGTCGACCCGGTCAAGGAAAGCTTCGCCCCGGCCATTGCCATCACCGCGCTGGACGTCGCCTTCAAGGTCGGCAACAACGCCTGGCGCGCCGCCTCCGACCTGGCCATGTACGGCATGCTCGCCTTTGCCCTGTACATCGTCTTCGTGCTGATCCGCTGGCCGCTGGAAAAGCGTGCCCGCGAGCGCCGCGCCCAGCGTGAGGCCGCCGCCCAGCGCCAGGCCAAGGAAGAAGACGAGGTCGTGGCCGAAGCGTCCCTGGCCGCCAACCGTCAAGACCGCTACCGCGACGATCCGCCCCCCGCCCCCGTGCGCCGCTCCGGGCCCGGGCAGGGCCGCGTCGAACCCCGACTTTAAGCCAGGAGCCGCAACATGTGCGAACTGCTGGGCATGAGCGCCAACGTCCCCACCGACATCGTCTTCAGCTTCACCGGCCTGATGCAGCGCGGCGGGCGCACCGGCCCGCACCGCGATGGCTGGGGCATCGGTTTCTATGAAGGGCGCGGCCTGCGCCTGTTCCAGGATCCGGCGGCGAGCAGCGAGTCGGAAGTGGCCAACCTGGTGCAGCGTTACCCGATCAAGAGCGAAGTGGTCATCGGCCATATCCGCCAGGCCAACGTCGGCAAGGTCTGCCTGTCCAACACCCACCCATTCGTGCGTGAGCTGTGGGGGCGCAACTGGTGCTTCGCGCACAACGGCCAGCTGGGCGATTTCACCGGCCAGCGCACGTTCTACCGGCCGATCGGCGACACCGACAGCGAAGCGGCCTTCTGCGACCTGCTCAACCGCGTGCGCGAAGCCTTCCCCGAGCCGGTCGAGGTCGAGCAACTGCTGCCAGTGCTGGTCGAAGCCTGCGCCGGGTACCGTGGCCAAGGCGTGTTCAACTGCCTGCTCAGCGACGGCGACTGGCTGTTCTGCTTCTGCTCGACCAAACTGGTGCACATCACCCGCCGCGCACCGTTCGGCGCGGCGCGGCTGAAGGATGTCGACCTGATCGTCGATTTCCACACGCAAACCACCCCCAACGACGTGGTCACGGTGATCGCCACCGAGCCGCTGACCGAGAATGAGACCTGGAACCGCTACGGGCCGGGTGAGTGGGGCTTGTGGCGGCATGGCGAGTGCATTGCCCACGGCCAGAGTTAAGGAAGCTGCATGTTCAGAAGTTACCTGCGTTTGCTGTTGTTCACCTTCGGCCTGCTGGCCGGTCTCCAGGTGCCGGGGTTGGTCAAGGACTACAGCCAGCGCGTCGAGGCGCACCTGCTCGAATCGCGCCAGGCGCTCGACGGCTTCCGCCAGACCGCGCAGCGCTTCTTCAACGGTGACCTGCAGGCGCTGGTGCGGCATTACCGGGGCAGCGACGATCCGGTGTTCAACAGCGATGCCAACAGCATCGAGAGCCTGCTGATCCGCAACCAGTTGCTCGAGCATGAATGGCAAGCCCTGCAGGGCTCGTGGGTGAGCCGCACCTGGCATGTGCTGGTGCAGCCGGAGCCGGCACTGCGCGAGGAGACGCTCAAGGGCTACAGCTATCAGATTCTGCTGGTGCCCGAGGCGATCGGCTGGGGGATCGGCAGCGGGTTCGTGCTGGCGTTTGTGGTCGAGAGCCTGTTGCTGGTGATTGGCTGGGTGATTCTTGGTGGACGGCGCAAGGCGGTGAAGGAAAGCTGGCGCTAGCTTTTCCGGCCCTGCGGCAGCTCAGACCAGCACGATCCGCTGCCCGCCCACATCCCGCGCATAGCGCTCCAGCACCTGCCGGCACACGCCCACCACCTCGTCCACCAGTGCCACGCCGGTCTGCCAGGCCACCACCAGCTCCAGGCTCGGCGGTGGCTGCAAGCCCTCCAGCAACACCAGCTCACCGCGGCTCAGTTCGCCATCCACCAGCGCCGGCGGCAGTGCGCCGATGCCGAAGCCGTCGCGCAGCAGGCGGGTGATGGCCGCCACCGAGTTCACGCAGTTCAGGCGCGGCGCCTCGGCCCCGGCGGCCTGCAACAGGCCGAGCACCTCCTGGTGCGGTCGCGAGTTCTTCGAGAAGGTGACGATGCGCTCGCGGGCCAGTTCCGCCAGCGAGGCGTAGGTGCGGTGGTGCGGGGAGCCTGCGGCGACGATCCAGCCCATCGGGTAGCGCGCCAGGTCGTGGCTGCGGATCGACTGCTCGCGCAGCAGGTCGGTCTGCAGGATCACGTCGAGAAAACCCTTCTGCAGCTGCTCGCGCAGGTTCAGCGCGGTATCGGCCACCAGCTCGATCTCCACCTGCGGGTAGCGCTCGCCCAGCTCCGCCACCAGGGCGCTCATCCAGGTGTGGATGACCGTGTCCATCACCCCCAGGCGGATGCGTCCGGTCTTGGCCCGGTCGCTGTCCAGTGACTGCTTCATGGCCTTGGCGGTGTCGAGCATGCGCTCGGCGTACTCCAGCACCTTGGCGCCTTCCGGCGTCAGGCTGACCCCGCGGGAGTCGCGCAGCAGCAGTTTCACGCCCAGGTCGGCCTCCAGCGCGGCGATGCGGCTGGACACCGAGGCCTGGGTGGTGAACAGCTTCTCGGCGGTGAGGCGGAAGCTCCTGAGCCGGGCGACCCAGACGAAGGTTTCGAGGAAACGGAGGTTCATGATCAGTTTTTCTTGTTCCAGACCGGCGGTTTTTCTCGTTGGACGCAGGCGGCGCGGCCTCTGAACATGAAGCCCAGGCCGCGACGCCCGACGTCGCCCATAGAACAATACCAACAAGCCGAGGCAACCATGAACCCGACCGGCGTGCAGCAGCAGGCCCCCGCCCGAACCTCGAGCGGCCCCTTCGCCTGGTACCGCGACATCGACTCCCAGCAACGACGCACCTTCTGGAGCTGCAAGATCGGCTACGGCCTGGACGGCATGGACACCCAGATGCTGAGTTTCGTCATCCCCACCCTGATCTTGGTGTGGGGCATCAGCACCGCCGAGGCCGGGTTGATCCACACCAGCACCTTGATCGCCTCGGCCCTGGGCGGCTGGATCGCCGGCATTCTGTCCGACCGCATCGGGCGGGTGCGCACCTTGCAACTGACGGTATTGTGGTTCGCCTTTTTCACCTTCCTCTGCGGCTTCGCCCAGAGCTACGAACAACTGCTGATCGCCCGCACCCTGATGGGCTTCGGCTTCGGCGGCGAATGGACCGCCGGCGCGGTGTTGATCGGCGAGGTGATCCGTGCCCAGGACCGCGGCAAGGCGGTGGGCATGGTGCAGTCGGGCTGGGCCATCGGCTGGGGCCTGACGGCGATTCTCTATGCCCTGTTGTTCTCCTGGCTGCCGGCCGAGCAGGCCTGGCGCGCGCTGTTCCTGTTGGGCCTGCTGCCGGCGATCTTCGTGATCTTCGTCCGGCGCCTGGTCAAGGACCCGGAGATCTACCGTCAGGCCAAGGCCGTGGAACAGGCCGAGGCGCCTGCGCAGTTCTACGAGATCTTCGCCCCCGGCATGCTCTGGACCACCCTTCGCGCTTCGCTGCTGACCACCGGCGCCCTGGGCGGCTACTACGCCATCACCTCGTGGCTGCCGACCTTCCTCAAGAACGAGCGCGGCCTGAGCGTGCTGGGCACCGGCGGCTACCTGGCGATGGTCATCGTCGGCTCCTACATCGGCTACGTGGTCAGCGCCTACCTGTGCGACCTGCTGGGGCGCAGGAAGAACTTCATCCTGTTCGCCGTGGGCTCGTTCGTCATCGTCCTGCTCTACACGCAGATGCCGGTCAGCGACGGCGTGATGCTGTGGCTGGGCTTCCCCCTGGGCTTCTTCGCCTCGGGCATCTTCAGTGGCATGGGTTCGTTCCTCACCGAACTGTTCCCGACCCGGATACGCGGATCGGGGCAGGGCTTCTGCTACAACATCGGCAAGGTGGTCGCGGCGATGTTCCCGTTGCTGATCGGCCTGCTTGGCGAGAAAGTGCCGTTGGGCCTGGGGATTGGCGCCTTCGCCGCGGTGTCCTACGGTGTGGTGATTCTGGCGGCCCTGAGCCTGCCGGAAACCCGCGGCAAAGCGCTCCAGGCGCGCTAAGGTAGGCACCATGAACATTGATACGGAGGTCCGCCAGGTGAAACGCCTGCTACTCAATTGCGACATGGGCGAGAGCTTCGGCAACTGGCGCATGGGCCAGGACGCCAAGGTGATGCCATTCATCGACTGCGCCAATATCGCCTGCGGCTACCACGCTGGCGACCCGGGCACCATGCGCCGCACCGTGGCCCTGGCCCTGGAACACCGGGTGGCCATCGGCGCGCACCCGGCCTATCCGGATCTGATGGGCTTCGGCCGCCGTTCCATGGCCTGCAGCAGCGACGAGATCCGTGACCTGCTGCACTACCAGATCGGCGCCCTGGACGGCATCTGCAAGGTGCTCGGCGGTCGGGTGGCCTACGTCAAGCCCCACGGCGCGCTGTACAACGACATGATGGCCAACCCGGACATCCTGCGCACCGTGCTCGAAGCGGTGGGGGCGTTCGACAGCGGCCTGCCGCTGATGCTCATGGCCACCGCCGACGACAGCGCCGCCCAGGCCCTGGGCGATGAAGTCGGCGTGCCACTGTGGTTCGAGGCCTTCGCCGACCGTGGCTACACCGCCAGCGGGCACCTGATGTCGCGGCGCCTGCCGAACGCTGTGCACCACGACCCGGCGCTGGTGGTCGAACAGGCCTTGCGCTTGGCCAAGGGCGAGGCCCTGGTGGCTGACGACGGCAGCGATGTGCGCTTGAACGCCAGCACCCTGTGCGTGCACGGCGACAACGACGGCTCAGTGGCCGCCGTGCGCCAGATCCGCCAGGCCCTGGATGCACTGGAGCAAGCATGACGCCACGTATCGAGGTGGTGGCCATCGACAGCCTGATGGTGCGGCTGTTCGATGCCATCGATGAAGGCAACATGCCGTGGATCCTCGCCGCCAGCCAGCGCTTGCGGGATGCTTTTGGCCAGCAGCTGATCGACCTGGTGCCGTCCTATACCACGCTGATGGTGCAGTTCGACCTGGCGCCGGGCGAGGCGCGCCAGCGCATCCTGCAGGCGCTGGAGGGCCTGCGGCCGGATGCCGGCCAGGCCGGGCGCCGGCACGAAATCGCGGTGTGGTACCACGCCAGCGTCGGCCCCGAGCTGCCGGTGCTGGCCGCGCGCGGCGGGATGAGCGAGGCCGAGGTGATCCGTCTGCATTGTGGCCGCGACTACCCGGTGTTCGCCCTGGGGTTCGCGCCGGGCTTCGGCTTCATGGGCCTGGTCGATGAACGCCTGGCCACGCCGCGCCTGAGCACCCCGCGCAAGCGCGTGGCGGCGGGCAGCGTCGGCATCGCCGAGCGCCAGACTGCCGCCTATCCGGCCGTGTCGCCGGGCGGCTGGAACCTGATCGGTCGCACGCCGGTGCGCCTGTTCGACCGCGAGCGCGAGGGCTACAGCCTGCTGCAGCCTGGTGATCGGGTGCGTTTCGTGGCCGTCGAACGGGCCGAATTCATCAACCTGGGCGGTGACGACAGCCCGCTGGAGGCCCAGGCATGAGCCAATTGAGAATCGAGGCCAGCACCGCGCTGTGCCTGTTGCAGGATGCCGGGCGTTTCGGTGTGCGGCACCTGGGCGTGACCCAGGGCGGCGCGCTGGACTGGGTGGCGATGCGCTGGGCCAACTGGCTGCTGGGCAATGCCCTGGACAGCGCCGTGGTGGAGATTGCGCTTGGCGGCTTCAGTGTGGTTGCCGAGCAGGACTGCGTGCTGGCGCTGGCCGGGGCCGACCTGGATGCGCAGGCCGACGGACAGGCCGTGGCGCCCTGGACCAGTTTCAACCTGGGCAAGGGCCAGCGCCTGACGCTGCGCCAGCCTCGCCAAGGGGTACGTGCTTATCTGGCGGTGCCGGGCGGGTTCGTGGGCGAGTCGGTGCTGGGGAGTTGTTCCACCGTGGTACGGGAAGAACTGGGTGGAGTAGACGGCCAGGGCCGGGCGCTGCTGAAAGGGGAGGTACTGCATGCTGCCGGGGCCATCGCGGGGCAAATCGGGGCGCCGAACCGCCGCTCCCACGTGCCCGAAGCGCTGCGGCCGGAGTATGCCGAGAAACCGGTATTGGATCTGGTGATGGGCGCGCAGATCGGTGACTTTGGCGGCACCAGCTTGTTCGAGGCGTTCAACCGTGACTGGACGCTGGACAGCCGTGCCGACCGCATGGGCATTCGCCTGCTCGGGCCGCAACTGGTCTACCAGGGTGCGCCGATGATCTCCGAGGGGATTCCCCTCGGCGCCGTGCAGGTGCCGCCGGATGGGCAGCCGATCGTGTTGCTCAATGACCGGCAGACCATCGGTGGATATCCGCGGCTGGGGGCGTTGACGCCGTTGGCGCTGGCGCAGCTGGCGCAGTGCATGCCGGGGACCGCGGTGCGGTTTCGGGCGGTGGTGCAGGACGAAGCGTGGCGGGAGCAGCAGGCTTATCTGAGCCGTTGGGGATGAAGGTGCCGGCCCCGCGACAGGGCCGGCCCTGAAAACATTACTTGGACAGGTAACGCATCCCGTCTTCCAACCCCTGCAAGGTCAGCGGAAACATCCTGTCCTCGATCAGGTCCCGCACCAGATGGGTCGAAGCGGTGTACTCCCAGGCGTGCTTCGGATAAGGGTTGATCCAGATGATCTTCTTGAACTTCTCCATGAAGCGTTGCATCCACACATACCCGGCCTCTTCGTTCCAGTGCTCGACGCTGCCGCCGGGCTGGGTGATCTCGTAGGGCGCCATGGCCGCGTCGCCGACGAACACCACCTTGTAGTCGTCGCCGTACTTGTGCAACAGGTCGAAAGTGGAAAAGCGCTCCGAGGTGCGGCGCAGGTTGTTCTTCCACACCGACTCGTAGATGAAGTTGTGGAAGTAGTAGTACTCCAGGTGCTTGAACTCGGTCTTGCAGGCCGAGAACAATTCCTCGCAGACCTTCACGTGGGCGTCCATCGAGCCGCCGATGTCGAACAGCAACAGCAGCTTGACCGTGTTGCGCCGCTCGGGGCGCATCTGGATGTTCAAGAGGCCTGCGTCACGGGCGGTGTGGTCGATGGTGCCGTCGATGTCCAGCTCCTCGGCAGCGCCTTCGCGGGCGAACTTGCGCAAGCGGCGCAGGGCCAGCTTGATGTTGCGCGTGCCCAGCTCGACCTGGTCGTCGAGGTTCTTGTACTCGCGCTGGTCCCACACCTTCACCGCCTTGCCCTGGCGCTTGCCGGCCTCGCCGACGCGGATGCCTTCGGGGTTGAAGCCGCCGGAGCCGAACGGGCTGGTGCCGCCGGTGCCGATCCACTTGTTGCCGCCGGCGTGGCGCTCCTTCTGCTCTTCCAGGCGCTTCTTGAACTCTTCGATCAGTTTGTCCAGGCCGCCCAGGGATTGGATCTGCGCCCGTTCCTCGTCGGTCAGCGAACGCTCGAACTCCTTGCGCAGCCACTCGTCGGGGATCAACGCCTCGATATGCCGGTCGAGGTTTTCCAGGCCCTTGAAGTAGGCGGCAAACGCACGGTCGAACTTGTCGAAATGGCGCTCGTCCTTCACCAGGATGGCCCGGGCCAGGTAGTAGAACGCGTCCATGTCGGCGAACACCACGCCCTTTTGCAGGGCGTGATGCAGGTCGAGCAGCTCGCGCACCGACACCGGTACCTTGGCCGCGCGCATTTCATTGAACAGGTTGAGCAGCATGGCCCGGCTCCTGTCAGCGGTTGCCGCGCCGGCTCATGAAGGCCAGGCGCTCGAGCAGTTGCACATCCTGCTCGTTCTTGACCAGGGCCCCGGCCAGCGGCGGAATGGCTTTGGTCGGGTCGCGTTCACGCAGCACGGCTTCGCCGATGTTGTCGGCCATCAGCAGCTTGAGCCAGTCGACCAGCTCGGAGGTGGAGGGCTTCTTCTTCAGGCCCGGGACCTTGCGCACGTCGAAGAATACATCCAGCGCCTCGCTGACCAGCGACTGGCTGATGTTGGGGTAGTGCACGTCGACGATCTGCTGCAGGGTGGCGCGATCTGGGAAGGCGATGTAGTGGAAGAAGCAGCGGCGCAGGAAGGCGTCGGGCAGTTCCTTCTCGTTGTTGGAGGTGATGATGATGATCGGGCGCTGCTTGGCCTTGATGGTCTCGTCGATCTCGTAGACGTAGAACTCCATCTTGTCGAGCTCTTGCAGCAGGTCGTTGGGGAACTCGATGTCGGCCTTGTCGATCTCGTCGATCAGCAGGATCACCCGCTCGTCGGCCTCGAAGGCCTCCCACAGCTTGCCTTTCTTCAGGTAGTTGCGCACGTCGTGGACCTTGTCCACGCCCAGCTGCGAGTCGCGCAGGCGGCTGACCGCGTCGTACTCGTACAGGCCCTGGTGGGCCTTGGTGGTGGACTTGATGTGCCAGGTGATCAGGCGGGCGCCGAAGGAGGCGGCGAGCTGCTCGGCGAGCATGGTCTTGCCGGTGCCCGGCTCGCCCTTGACCAGCAGCGGGCGCTCCAGGGTGATGGCCGCGTTGACCGCCAGCTTCAGGTCGTCTGTGGCGACGTAGTCGCGGGTGCCTTCGAACTTCATGAACCGATCCTCTGGGTGGCTGGGCTCGCCTCATCGCGGGGCAGCCGACGCATGTTTATTGATGTGCCAGCGACTATAACCCCGCACCCGCCGCGTGCAAACGCAGACTGGGTATTCAGTCCCTGAATGGTCCGTCACTGTCGGCTTAGTCGGATTGGGGCGGGGGTTGTTCGTAACGTGCGTTGAATGCCTGGATGAACCCGTTGCGCAGTATCTGCAGGAACGCCTCGAATGCGCTGATATCCTGCTGGTGCACACTGCCGCTCAGTTCGACGCGGGTGGCGAACTGGTTCTTCGGCTGGTTCTTCAGCACGGTCTCGGTGGCGCCTACCAGCGCCTCCCAGATTGAGCGCAGGAAACCTTTGTCCTTGTCTTGCACATCCTGCCGCCAGTTGAACACGTCGACATCGCGTAGCAGTGGCTTGATGTAGCCATGCAGTCGGCCATTCGCGGCTTCGGCCTCGATCACCACGTCGCCGTGTCCGGCATTGAAGTCGAACTTTCCATAGGCGCTGGCAAAGTCGTTGAGTCGGCGCAGTTCGATGCCCTTGGCGCGCAAGCGGAACTGAAAGTCGTCAAAGTCGCTGAACGGGTCGAAGGTGGCCTTGCTCTCGACCCTGGCGTCGCCCGTCAGCAACGCCGTCCCTTCGAAACTGGCGTCCCGCCGGCCCTTTTCATCGCGCACGTTGGTCAGGTTGCGAATGCTGGCGTCGAGCTGTGTGGCCTTGAGGTCGACCGGCGGTTGGGAGTTGAAGTTGCGAAAGCTCAGGGTGCCCTGTTCGATGCGCACATCGTTGAGCGTGATGGGCAGCAGTTTCTCCAGTTGCTGGCGCCAGTCAGTACCCTGGCCGGTCTGTGAGCTCTGCCTGGTGCCGCCATCGACGAAGTTCAGTTCGGGGTGCAGGAAGGTCACTTCGCCAACCACTGCATGGTCGTACCAGAGCGCATGCCAGCTCACCGACAGGTCGATCAGCGGTGCGTCGAGCAGCGGTACCGGCACCTTGCCGCTGACCTTGGCGATCTTCAGGCCATTGATCTGATAAGCGCCGCGCCACCAGGCCAGATCGACGTCGGTGACCTGGCCACGGTAGTCGCCCATGTCGGCCAGCTTGTCGTTCAGGTAATCGCGAACCAGGTAGGGCAGGGCCAGGTGCAGGGCCACAAGCAACCCAACCAGGCTGGCAATGCCGACCAATGGCCAGCGATAACGTGCTTTCATCGTGGTTCTCCGCACCGGCTTTTGCGGTTGACCGCAGGCCGCTTCGCCGAGTTCGAACGGGCTTTACGCTCCTGCATTGCGGGCTTACCCTCATGGTTTTCCCTGCTTTTTCATGTTCAAGGACACCTGCCATGAGCCGTATCTACGCCGACAACGCCCATTCCATCGGCAACACGCCGCTGGTGCAGATCAACCGCATCGCCCCGCGTGGGGTGACCATCCTGGCCAAGATCGAAGGGCGCAACCCGGGTTACTCGGTGAAGTGCCGGATTGGTGCGAACATGGTCTGGGACGCCGAGAGCAGCGGCAAGCTCAAACCGGGCATGACCATCGTCGAGCCGACCTCGGGCAACACCGGTATCGGCCTGGCGTTCGTCGCCGCCGCCCGCGGCTACAAGCTGCTCCTGACCATGCCGGCGTCCATGAGTCTTGAGCGGCGCAAGGTGCTCAAGGCCCTGGGGGCCGAGCTGGTGCTCACCGAGCCGGCCAAGGGCATGAAGGGCGCCATCGAGAAGGCCAATGAAATTGTCGCCTCCGATCCGGCCCACTACTTCCTGCCTGGTCAGTTCGACAATCCGGCCAACCCGGCCATCCACGAGAAGACCACCGGCCCCGAGATCTGGAACGACACCGACGGCGCGGTGGATGTACTGGTGGCGGGCGTCGGCACCGGTGGCACCATCACCGGCGTGTCACGCTACATCAAGCACACCCAGGGCAAGTCGATCCTGTCGGTGGCGGTGGAGCCGGTGAGCTCGCCGTTGATCAGCCAGACCCTGGCGGGCGAGGAGCTCAAACCCAGTCCGCACAAGATCCAGGGCATCGGCGCTGGTTTCGTGCCGAAGAACCTCGACCTGTCGATTGTCGACCAGGTCGAGACGGTGACCGATGACGAGTCCAAGGCCATGGCCATCCGTCTGATGCAGGAGGAGGGCATCCTCTGTGGTATCTCCTGTGGCGCGGCGATGGCGGCGGCGGTGCGCCTGGCCGAGAAGCCCGAGATGCAGGGCAAGACCATCGTGGTGATCCTGCCGGACTCCGGGGAGCGCTACCTGTCGAGCATGTTGTTCAGCGACATGTTCAGCGAGCAGGAGAACCAGCAGTAAACCCGGGCCTGCTGTGCAAGCCTTTCGCCGGCGAGCCGGCTCCCACATCGCTTGTGTTGCCTTGTGGGAGCCGGCTTGCCGGCGATGGGGCGAGCAGCGGCCCCGGGATATCCGCACCACCGCTGATCCGGCGCAATGTCGGCCGCTTTCGTTTATTGCACAATCCTTAACACTGCGATCCGGCACCGGTTGTTTTTACCCGGCCCGGATGGGTTTATGATGTCCGGCTATCTGGGGATGGCCTGATTTCCCCTCCAAGGAGTGTTGCATGACCTTTTCCTTCGTCGCCAAGGCCGGTGTGCTGCTGGTGTTTTTCGGCAGCGTGCTGTTCGTGCACCTGCGCGGCAAGGCGCGCCTGCCGGTGCTGCGCCAGTTCGTCAACCATTCGGCGCTGTTCGCCCCCTACAACAGCCTGATGTACCTGTTCTCCGGCGTGCCTTCCAAGCCCTACCTGGACCGCCAGCGCTTCCCCGAACTGGATGTGCTCAAGGACAATTGGGAGGTGATCCGCGAAGAAGCCATGCGCCTGTTCGACGAGGGCTACATCCGTGCTGCCGAGAAGGACAACGACGCCGGCTTCGGTTCGTTCTTCAAGAAGGGCTGGAAGCGTTTCTACCTGAAGTGGTACGACAAGCCGCTGCCTTCGGCCGAGGCGCTGTGCCCGAAGACCGTCGAGCTGGTCAGCGGCATCCCCAACGTCAAGGGCGCGATGTTCGCCCTGTTGCCCGGCGGCAGCCACCTGAACCCGCACCGCGACCCGTTCGCCGGCTCCCTGCGCTATCACCTGGGCCTGTCCACGCCGAACTCGGACAACTGCCGCATCTACGTCGACGGCCAGCCCTACGCCTGGCGTGATGGCGAGGACGTTATGTTCGACGAAACATTCGTGCACTGGGTCAAGAACGAGACCGACGTCACCCGGGTGATCCTGTTCTGCGACGTCGAGCGCCCGCTCAACAGCCCGCTGATGACCCGCATCAACCGCAAGGTCAGCGCCTTCCTCGGCCGCGCCACCGCGCCGCAGAACACCGATGACGAGCGCGTCGGCGGGATCAACCAGGCCTACGCCTGGAGCAAGCGCTTCAGCAATGTCATCAGCACCCGGGTCAAGCAGTTCAAGCGCGCCAACCCCAAGGCCTACCGCGTGCTGCGGCCGGTGCTGGCGGTTGTCGTCGCCTACGCGCTTTACCGCTGGCTGTTCTGATTCGCCTGGGCAGGCTCGCTCCTCAACGGAGCGGACTTGCCCCGTGATGATTCCCCCGCTATATTCCGAAACACTCTCTTCCCAGAAGACCTGCTCATGCCCGCCATTCCTGCCACCATCGCTTACGTTCTCGCGCCTGTCGCGGGCGTGGTCGTGCGTGGCAGCCAGCAGCCGGCCATGATCAGTCACTCCCCACCACCTGTCAGTGGCGTCGTAGGCGGCGTAGCTCCGCCTCCTTGCGCAGTCGTGGTGCTGGGCTGACCGGCCGCTGGCCGCTCCCCACCGCACTCGCAACCTACTGAACACGGTCGACTATCTCCGCAAGACGCGATAGGTCCTCCGTACGGTTCATTTGCCCGTATACAGGTGGCATACATGTCTGTTTTCAACAAAGCATCCGTGGCCTCGGCGGCCACTACCAGCCTGTTCGTCCTGCTGTGGAGCAGCGGGGCGATCGTTTCCAAGCTCGGCTTGGCCCAGGCCAGTCCTTTCGCCTTCCTGCTGCTGCGTTCGGCCTTGGCGCTTTTCGGTCTGTTGCTGATCGGTCCTTTACTCGGCTTGCGCTGGCCACGTACTCGGGGCGGCATTGTCCGCGCCCTGGGGACTGGCTGCGTGCTGCTGGGCGCCTACCAGATCTTCTACCTGCTGGCGCTTGATACCCATGTCACCCCCGGCGTCATGGCCACGGTCATGGGCGTGCAGCCGATCCTTACCGTGGTGCTGATGGAGCGCCAGCGTTCCTGGAGCCGGCTGTTCGGCCTGGGCCTGGGGCTTGGCGGCCTGGTGATGGTGGTCTACCAAGGCATCAACCTTGGCGGGGTGTCCCTGGCGGGCATGCTGTTCGCCTTGCTGGCGCTGGCCAGCATGACCTTCGGCTCTATCCTGCAGAAGCGCATCACCGACAACCCGATGGGCACATTGCCGCTGCAGTATCTGGCCGGATTTGCCCTGTGCGCGCTGTTTGCCCCGTTCCAGCCGTTGCATGTCGAGTGGAACGCCAACTTCGTCGGCGCGCTGCTGTGGATGGGGCTGGTGGTTTCGCTGCTGGCCACGCTGCTGCTGTACCGGCTGATCGCCCGTGGCAACCTGGTCAATGTCACCAGCCTGTTCTACCTGGTGCCGGCGGTGACGGCGGTGATGGATTTCGCCATCTTCGGTAACCGCCTGGCGCCGCTCAGCCTGCTGGGAATGGGGTTGATCGTGATCGGGCTGCTGTTCGTGTTCCGCAAGCCGGCGTTGCGTGCGGCTGAAGCCTGAGCCAAAGGGGGGCCGCTATGCGGCCCCTTCGCGACGCAAGGCCGCTCCCACAGGACGCAGCACCAGCCAGAGTGCCGCGCCGATCAGCAGGCCGCCGTACAGGTGCGCCATCGACAGCGGCTCATCCAGCAGCCACGCGCCCCACAGCACGCCGAACACCGGGATCAGGAAGGTCACGGTACTGGCCTTGACCGGCCCGATTTCGTTCAGCAAGCGGAAGTACAGGATGTAGGCGAACGCCGTACACAGCAGCCCCAGGCCCAGCAGCGACAGCCACACCTGCCAGCCGCCCCAGCTGGCCGGCGGTTGGGTCAGCGCGCTCCAGGCGAACAGCGGGCTCAACAGCAGGGTGGCGCCGAGCATGCTGCCCAGGGCTGACAGGCGACTGTCCAGCGTTCCCACCCAGCGTCGTGCCAGGAATCCCGCGAAACCGTAGCAGGTGGTCGCCGCCAGGCACGCCAGGGCGCCTTGCACCAGGGCCATGTTCAGCGCCACCGGTCCGGCGCCGCTGAGAATGCCGACGCCGAACAGGCCGAGGAAGATCCCGCAGAGCTTGGGCAGGGTCATCGCCTCGCGGAAGAACAAGGTGCCGATCAGCACGCCCATCAGCGGCGTGGTGGCGTTGAAGATCGCCGAGTAGCCGGCCGGCAGCACCTGCGCCGCCACCGAGTAGAACGTCGCTGGAATACCGGAATTGATCATGCCCAGCACCAGGCAGGCGCCCAGCTTGCCTTCGAAGTTCCAGCGCACGCGGGCGGCGGCGAGTATGGCCATCAACCCCAGGCAGGCGATCGACACGCGAAAGAAGGCGGTCGGCACGGTGCCAAGCTCCGGGGCGATGATGCGCATGAACAGAAAACTGGCGCCCCAGACGGCGGCAAGGGTCAGCAGGCGGGCAAGGGCGATGGGGCTCACGGGGGGTCTCCGGCGTTGGGGGCAGTGCGCGAGTCTACGTCAGTGGGCAACCGGGATTCTTGTGCTTTCTTGCTGTGTGAGCCGCTTGCGGACGACTAAGCTGTCTAACGCCACCCACCTTGAGATCCCGCGCATGACCCAACCCTGGCCCGCCGCTGACATCGCCCGGATGATCCTCGATGGCTTCGACGACTACCGCGAGCATTTTCGCCGGATAACCCTCGGTGCCCGCGAACGCTTCGAGCAGGCACGCTGGCAGGACATCCAGCGTGCAGCGGCGGCGCGGATCAACCTCTACGAAGAGAAGGTCGCCGAGGTCAACGGCTGGCTGCGCCAGGGCTTCGAAGCCTCCCAGCTGCTGGACGTGGAGCAGTGGCCGTTGGTGAAGAGCGCCTACATCCGCCTGATCGACCCACGGCTGGACGATGAACTGTCCGAGACCTGGTACAACTCGCTGTTCTGCAGCCTGTTCAGCCATGAGCAGATCAGCGACGGCTGCATGTTCATCCACACCACCCGCCCGTCCATGCGTGGCCACGAACGCGCGGCGCAGACCCGCACCTATGCGCTGGACGGTGGATTGAAGGGATTGCTGCGGGCCATCTTCGCCGATTACGGTTTTGACGTGCCCTACGCAGACCTGGAGGGCGACCTGTCGCGGTTGCAGGACCAACTGCGTGAATGCCTGCCCGATTGGGTGTGCAAGGACCCGGCGCTGGCGGCGGAGCTGTTCACGCCGGTGCTCTACCGCAACAAAGGGGCCTACCTGGTCGGGCGCCTGTACACCCCCGACGAACAGTGGCCGCTGGTGATCCCGCTGCTGCACCGTGAAGACCACGGCATCGAGGCCGATACGCTGATCACCGACGAGGCGGAGGTGTCGATCATCTTTTCCTTCACCCGCTCGTACTTCATGGTCGATGTGCCGGTGCCGGCGGAGTTCGTCAACTTTCTCAAGCGCATCCTGCCGGGCAAGCATATCGCCGAGCTGTACACCTCGATCGGCTTCTACAAGCACGGCAAGTCAGAGTTCTACCGCGCACTGATCAACCACCTGGCCAACAGCGACGACCGCTTCATCATGGCGCCGGGGGTGCGCGGGATGGTGATGAGTGTGTTTACCCTGCCGGGCTTCAACACGGTGTTCAAGATCATCAAGGACCGCTTTTCGCCGTCCAAGACCGTCGACCGTGCCACGGTGATCGAGAAGTACCGCCTGGTGAAGAGCGTGGACCGTGTCGGGCGAATGGCCGACACCCAGGAGTTCGCCGATTTTCGCTTCCCCCGCGTCAAGTTCGATCCCGACTGCCTCGCCGAGCTGCTGGAAGTGGCGCCCTCCACCGTGGCGCTGGAAGGGGACACGGTACTGATCCGCCACTGCTGGACCGAACGGCGCATGACCCCGCTCAACCTCTACCTCGAACAGGCCAGCGAAGCCCAGGTGCTGGAGGCGCTGGAAGACTATGGGCTGGCGATCAAGCAGCTGGCGGCGGCGAACATCTTCCCCGGCGACATGCTGCTGAAGAACTTCGGCGTCACCCGCCATGGCCGGGTAGTGTTCTATGACTACGACGAGATCAGCTTCCTTACCGAGGTCAACTTCCGCCACATTCCACCGCCGCGCTACCCCGAAGACGAGATGTCGGGCGAGCCGTGGTACTCGATCGGGCCGCATGACGTGTTCCCCGAGGAGTTTCCGCCGTTCCTGTTCGCCGATATGGGTCAGCGCCGTTTGTTCAGTCGTCTGCACGGCGAGCTGTATGACGCCGACTATTGGAAAGACCTGCAGGAGACGATCCGGGCGGGGAAGGTGATCGATGTGTTCCCGTATCGACGCAAGGGGCGCTGACTGGCGCGCCTACGCGGGAAATGCGTATGGCTCGAGCAGTCCGGCCAGCTTTAACCTTTCAGGCACTTGAGCTCACTGAAATCCGCCCGCACCTTGCTCAGGCGCTGCTGCAGGAACTGTTTCTGCGCAGGGCTGCTCTGCCTCATCAGGTCGATCAGCAGGCTGCGCGCCTGCTGTTCGCTGTTCTCATAGGCCTGGCGGTACTCCGCCGTCCACAGGCTCTCCTTGCGTTGCAGCAGTTGCGCCAGGCGCGCTTCGAAGCCCGGTGTGGCGCGCTGGTCCATTGCCAGCACCAGTTGCTGCTGCCAGTGCGCGCGATTGGCGATCGACTGGCGGTTCTGGTCGCCCAGGGCCTGGGACCAGCTCATTACCCGCAAGCGTTGCTGGGCGCTGAGCTCACCCAGCCAGGGTTCCAGGCGTTTCTGCATGCGCGCGGCGCGCTGTTCGATCTGTTTGGGCAGCGGGGTTTCGTCATAGGTCTTGCGACGCTTGCTGATGTCGGCACGAAACGCCTGGCGCATTTCGGCGACCTGGTCGTCGCTCATCCCGCGCAGCAGTTCGCTGGCTGAGGGGGTGATCGCCGTGGCCACCCGGCCGATGGCCTGGCGGGCTTCGAGGGTGCGTTGTTCCAGGGCCTGGTCGGTGACCGCGTCGTCGGCCACCATCAGCCGCACCCGGTCGAGCCAGTCGAGGTAGCCGGGCAGCTGTGTTTTGCAGTGCCAGGCCAGTTGTTGCTTAAGCCGTTCGTCGAGCAACTGTTTCTGCTCGCGGTTCATGTCCAGGTAATCGCCAAGCGACCAGGGCACCAGGCGGTCGAGGTTGCGGTAGGCCAGGTCGATGCGGCTGCAAGCCACAAGGGCCAGGGCGAAGCCAATGACGAGCAGTAGGGCGTGGATCAGGCGTCGGGGCATGAGCGAATCCTTGCACAGGCTGGCCAGGCGGTGGACGCAAGGTGGGCCCGAGGGTTCCGGCGCATGCGCGCTCGGGCGGACGGGCGGGTCAAGTGTTAGAATAGCCGCCTTGTCTTGAGGATCTTCGGAAATGGCTCTGCTTGGGCGTTACAACAGTTTGCAAATCGTGAAACACGTGGAATTTGGCCTGTACCTGGACGGCGGCGCCGACGGCGAAATCCTCCTGCCAAGGCGCTACTTCCCCAAGGATGCCGAGCTCGAACTGGACGACTGGCTCAACGTGTTCATCTACCTCGACAGCGAGGACCAGCTGATCGCCACCACCGAAAAGCCGAAGATGCAGGTGGGCGAGTTCGCCAGCCTCAAGGTCAAGGACATCAACGGCGCGGGCATCTTCCTCGACTGGGGCCTGTCCAAGGACCTGCTGATGCCCTACTCGGAGGAGTCCCGGCCACTGAAGATCGGTGACTACTGCGTGGTCCACGCCTATCTGGACAAGCGCACCCGGCGCATCACCGCCACCGCCAAGCTAGACCGCTACCTCGACCGCACCCCGGTGGACTACCAGGTCGGCCAGCCGGTGGAGCTGCTGGTGGCCGGCGAGACACCGATGGGCTTCAAGGCGATCATCAACAATCGCCACTGGGGCCTGATCCACAAGAACGAAGTGTTCAAGTTCCTGCGTTCAGGCATGCACGAGAAGGGCTTCATCAAGGAAGTGCGCGCCGACGGCAAGATCGCCCTGAGCCTGCAGCCGGTGGGCCAGGCCCTGGCCGACGGCTTGCCCGAGCAGATCATGCAGCGTCTGGAGGCCAATGGCGGTGTGCTGGCGGTGTGCGACAAGAGCGATCCGGCGCTGATCAGCCAGATGTTCAATGTCAGCAAGGGCAACTTCAAGAAAGCCATCGGCGCACTGTTCAAGCAGGGCCGGATCGTCATCCATGACGATCGCATCGAGCGGGCCTGATCAGGCCTGCACGAAGGTGCTGAAGTCCAGCTGCTCGCCACCCGGGCGGCTGTCGCGCAGCAGCGAGTCGCGGTCGGCGCTCAGGGCCAGGCTGATGGTCGAGCGGCGCTTGCCGGCGTTGCGCACTTCCATCTGCTCCTGGTGAGCGCGCAGGAAGTTGGTCGGCACCTTCAGGTGCTGCAGTTCATCGGTCTCCGGAGTATGCAGCAGCAGGTTGACCCAGTCGGGCTGACCTTTGCGCAGCAGCGCCACAGGCACCTCGAACCACCACAGGTTGCGCTTTTTGTCGAGGATGGCGAACAGGGTATTGTCGCGGTTGAGCACCGGCCGGTTCAGCGCTTCGTTGCGCCGAGCGATGGCGGTGGGTTTGTCGAGTTTCATGCAGGTTCCTGCGGGTTGACGCTAGATTGGCCTGGTATTGTGCGGGTGGGCTCATCGCGGGGCAAGTCGCATCGGCATGCCGCCGCGCCCGCGGGGAACGCTTTGAACCGTTGGGCCGGGTCCAGGCGAACTAATTGAAACTCTTGCCGATGACCTAGGGTCGATCAGGTGTCGACACGATTTTCCGTGTCTTTTCGGCAAGGAGACATCCCATGAGTGGCACCAAGGATAAAGCGAAAGGCCTGGCCAATGAGGCCGTGGGCAACATCAAGCAGGGCGTCGGCAAGGTGACCGACAACGACAAGCTGCGCGCCGAGGGCAAGGCCCAAGAGCTGAAGGGCGAGGCGCAGCAGGCCGTGGGCAAGGTCAAGGATGCCGTGAAGAAGCCTTGATCGCAGTGGTAATGTCGCGGGGCAGTGCGCGCTCATCCGGTGGGAGCGCACTTGCTCCGCGATTGCTTTGTGCGTTCGGCAACGCGCCAGCGAACAGCACGCCCGCCGCCTGGTCTATTAGACTTGGTGCTATGCCACCCCGATCAAGCGGCGAAAGGAGACGCTATGATTTTCCCCGACCTGCGCGGTCTGCCCCTGCACCGCGTGCTGGTGCGCACCGTCAAGGAATTCATTGACGACGAGATGTCCACCTATGCTTCCGCGCTGGCCTACCAGATGCTGTTTTCGCTGTTCCCATTCCTGCTGTTCCTGATCGCCCTGATCGGTTTCCTGCACCTGCCTGACTTCTTCTCCTGGCTGCGCCTGCAGTCCGAGCTGGTGCTGCCGCCCCAGGCCCTGGAGCAGGTCAACCCGGTGATCGACCAGTTGCAGCAGTCCAAGGGCGGATTGCTGTCGGTGGGTATCGTAATCGCCCTGTGGACCGCCTCGGCGGGTGTGCGCCTGATGATGAGCGCGATGAACGCCGCCTACGACGTGCCTGAAGGGCGGCCGGTGTGGAAGCGCATCCCACTGTCGATCATCTACACCGTCGGCATCGCCGGCATGCTCCTGGCGGCCGCCGCGTTGATGGTGCTGGGGCCGCAGGTCATGGAGTGGATCGCCTCCCAGGTGGGGCTGGAGGAGGCGGTGGTGGTCGTCTGGACCATCCTGCGTTGGCCGGCGATCATCATCCTGATGATGGTGGCGGTGGCGCTGATCTACTACGTGATGCCCGATGTGAAGCAGAAATTCCGCTTCATCACCCCAGGCTCGGTGCTGGCGGTGGTGGTGTGGATCGTCGCGTCGCTGGGCTTTGCCTACTACGTGAAGACCTTTGCCGACTACAACGCCATGTATGGCAGTATCGGGGCGATCATCGTGTTGCTGCTGTACTTCTACATCTCCGCCGCCGTACTGCTGCTCGGGGCCGAGATGAACGCGGTGATCGAGCACATGTCCGCCGAGGGCAAGAACCCCGGTGAGAAAGCGTTCGCCGAAGACAATCCGCAACAGAGTATTACCGTGCTTGGGCATGAGCACCCGGTGCCCCCCGAACCCCAGACCCGCGAGCCGAATACCTGATGATCCGCGACATTCTCAAAATGGGTGATGAACGCCTGCTGCGCATCGCCCCGCCCGTGCCGGAGCACATGCTCGGTAGCCCCGAGCTCGAGCAACTGATCGACGACATGTTCGAGACCATGGCCCATGTCGGAGGCGTCGGCCTGGCCGCGCCGCAGATCGGCATCGACCTGCAACTGGTGATCTTCGGCTTCGAGCGCAGCGAGCGCTATCCGGACGCCGAGCCAGTGCCGCGGACCATCTTGCTCAACCCGGTGATCACGCCGCTGGCCACGGAGCTCGAGGATGGCTGGGAGGGCTGTTTGTCGGTGCCGGGCCTGCGTGGCGTGGTGCCGCGCTACAAGCACATCAGCTATTCGGGCATCGACCCGCAGGGCAACCCGATCAACCGCTTTGCCGATGGTTTTCATGCGCGGGTGGTGCAGCATGAGTGCGATCACCTGATCGGCCGGCTATACCCTTCGCGCATTCAGGACTTCAGCAAGTTCGGCTACACCGACGTGCTGTTTCCCGGGCTCGACGTGGCCGACGACTGATCCCGCACCAGCGCCACCAGGGGCTTGCTGCGCTGGTAGCGGGCCAGGCGCGAGGCCAGGGCTTCGGGCAGCGTGGTGGCCGAGGTGAAGGCCAGGCGTTGGTAGAAGGGCGTCAGGTCCGGATGGCAGAACAGCCAAGTCGGGGTGGTGGCAGCGCCCAGCGCGGTTTGCAGCAGCTGTGAAGCGACCTGCTGTCCACGCCATTGCGGGGCGACGAACAGTCCGGTCAGCCAGTAGCCGTCCTCGACAGGGGACAGATTCATCCCGCCAATGATTTCACCGCTGCGTGCCACCCATTGTTCGCCATCACCGGCGGCGCGCATGCGCGAACCATGCTGGCGATAGAATTGCTCCAGCAGGCGGCGTTGGATCGGAGGCAGGCGGGTACAGGTCAGGGGCGGCATGCGTGGCTCGTAGGGCGCTGCAAGAAGCAGGAAAAATGACGGTGCTTTGTCGCAGATTGTTGCAAATCCGGCAAGGGTGAATATCCGACTCCGGGGTTCAACTATTCCGACTGCGGAGTAGACTTTCACTCATCCCCCCGGCAGTACGATAAAGCGGGATCGGTACTTCGTGTCATCTTCGCAGTCGATGACAACTTCTCCGCGCCATTGACGGCATCAGAAGTCACGCGATCAGCTTGATAGCCATCAAGGTCGTTATCCATGAAAGCCTTACTGATTCTTGCATTGGTCGGTATGTCCTCGCTCGCCTTCGCGGACCAGGTCAAGACCGCAGACACCCAACCCGTGGTCGAGCAGTATGACTATTCCACCAACCTCGACATCAAGCGCGTGATCAGCCTGTCGACAATCCCCAACGTCTGTGAAGTGGTGCCCGCCACCATGACCTACGAGGACCATCAAGGACAGGTGCACACCCTTCAGTACCGTGCCTTGGGCGAGGGTTGCCGGCTGAATTGAGCCTGTTGGCCCCGCCAGGGCCCGTGGGAGCGGGCTTGCCCCGCGATGGCGATCAGTTGCAATCGCGGGTCAAGCCCGCCCCCAGAAGCTCCAGCCCCTGCTTCAACTGCGCCCGGCTGTGCGCCGCCGACAGGCTGACCCGCACTGCCCGCACACGCTCCGTGCCCACCGCGAACACGCTGGCCGGCACGATCTCCACCCCTTGCGCTCGACACCGGGCAACCAGCGCCTCGGCCTCTCCAGGCGTGGCCAGCCAGACATGTGGCGAAGGCACGCCATCCACCGGCAATGCATTACCCAGCAACGCCCGCGCCAGGCGCCAACGCTCGGCCAGTTCCTCCCGCTGCCAGGCCAGTCGCCGTGCGGCGGTCCCGTCCGAAATCCACTGGCAAGCGATGTGCAGGTTCAACGGCGAAACCGACCAGTGGGTGGCCTGGGCATAAGGATCGATCTGCTCCAGCAACGCTGGCCGCGCCACGATCCAGCCCAGGCGCAGGCCGGCGGCCACGGTCTTGGACATGCTACTGATCAGCACGCCGCGGCCTTCGAGCAAAGGGTAGAGCGGTGGCCGATCAGTCAAGGCGCCGTACACGTCATCCTCGATCACCAGCAAGTCGTGGCGCTTGGCGACTTCCGCCAGCGCCTGACGCCGGGCCTCGCCCATGCAGGCCCCGGTCGGGTTATGCAGGGTCGGGGTGGTCACCAGCACCCGCGCGCCACTGGCCCGGACGACGCGGTCCAGCTCGTCAGGGCGCAAACCCTGCTCATCCAGCGCGACCCCGTGCACCGGCTGGCGCAACTGACGACAGGCCGCCTTGATGCCCGGGGCGGTCAACGCCTCGACCATCACCGGCTCGCCCGCCTGGCACAGCGACTGCAACACCATTACCAAGGCCTGCTGGGCGCCACCGCAGAGCAACACTTCCTCCGGCCTGAGGTCCAGGCCACGATTGGCCAACCAGCGAGTGCCCTGGATCCGCCCCAGCAGCAGTTGCTCCGGCCCCAGGTAATGGTCGAGCAGGGCGGTTTCACCCTGTTCGAGCAACCTGCGCAGGCTGTACTCGAGGTCAAGATTGTGCGGGTCGGCCACCGGCACGTTGGTCGACAGGTCGATCACCTGATGCTGGCGGTCGGGCTGCTTGAGGCGAAACAGCGTCGCCTCCTTGCTGCTGGCCAGCACATAGGTGCCGCGCCCCACCTCCCCGGACACCAGGTGCCGTGCCGCGGCTTCGCGGTAAGCCTGTTGCGTGGTGCTCGGGTTAAGGCCCAGCGCCCAGGCCAGACGACGCTGGGGCGGCAGGCGTTCACCAGCTTTTAGCTCACCCTGTTCGATGGCGCTGGCAATGGCCTCGACCAGCGCCAGGTAGCGCGGCTGGTCGTTGTCTGGCAGGGCGGGAATCCACACGAAATTGCTACCCATGCAATATATATTTGGACCCATACAATGACCGGCGCTTAGGATCGGATCAAGCCCTACCGATGAAGGAAGATCGCCATGTTCGACTTGCCCGCCCTGCGTGAAGCCGCCGATTTTGTTCACCAGCACGTGCCACCGACCCCGCAGCATGCCTGGCCGCTGCTGGCCGAGCGGTTGGGTTGCCAACTCTGGGTCAAGCACGAGAACCATGCCCCCACCGGTGCCTTCAAGGTGCGTGGCGGGCTGGTCTACGTGCGTTCCCTGCTGGCCGGCGGCGACGTCCCGCGCGGGCTGGTCACCGCCACCCGCGGCAACCATGGCCAGAGCATGGCCCTGGCCGCGCGCCAGGCGGGCTTGCCGCTGGTGATCGTGGTGCCTGAAGGCAACTCGCGAGAGAAGAACGCCGCCATGCGTGCCCTGGGCGCGGAACTGGTGGAGCACGGCGTGGACTTCGACGTTGCCCGTGAAGAGGCGGCGCGCGTGGCCGAGGCGCGCGGCTACGCGATGGTCCCGTCGTTCCACCCGGAACTGGTGCGTGGCGTGGCCACTTATGCGCTGGAGCTGTTCGAGGCGGTGGCTGGCCTGGATTGCGTGTACGTGCCGATCGGCATGGGTTCGGGCATCTGCGGGCTGATCCAGGCGCGCAACCTGCTGGGGCTGGACACCGAGATCGTCGGCGTGGTCTCCAGTGCTGCGGATGCCTATGCCCAGAGCTTCGAGCGGGGGCGCATCGTCACCACCGCCAGCGCCGACACTTTCGCCGACGGCATGGCCTGCCGCGTGCCGCACCCCGACGCCTTCGCCCTGGTGCGCGAGCATGCCGCACGTATCGTGCGGGTGAGCGATGACGAGATCGCCGAGGCCATGCGCCTCTATTACGAGACCACCCACAATACCGCCGAAGGTGCCGGTGCCGCTGCCCTGGCCGCATTGATGCAGGAGCGTGGGCGCCAGGCCGGCAAGCGTGTCGCTGTGGTGCTCAGTGGCGCTAATGTGGATCGCGGGCGCTATGCGCAGGTGTTGGCGGGGCCTGTCTGAGCGAGTGAGCTTTCTTTCTGTACGGCAAGCGCCCCCTCGGGTTCAATGTGCACCCCTGAATATGCCCAGAGTGCGCCATGCCTTTCTCCAACGGTTTTCTGCTCAGTCTTTCCCTTTGCCTGGATATCGGGGTGGCCAATATCGCCATGATCACCCTGGCCATGCAGCGCGGGTTTCTCCAGGGGTTCTGGCTGGGCCTGGGTACCTGCGTCGGCGACCTGGTCTATGCAATTGCTGCTTTGGCCGGGATGACCGTGCTGTTGCAGTTCGAAAGCGTGCGCTGGACCTTGTGGCTGGGCGGCTCGGCGCTGCTGGTGTGGTTTGCCGTGAAGATGTTGCTGGCGGCCTGGCGCGGCGGGCATCTGGAGTCGCGGGGCGAGGTGGTGGTGGAGTCGGGCTGGCGCGAGTTCCTGCGTGGGATCTTCCTGGCCATGTCATCGCCCAGTGCGATCCTCTGGTTCGCGGCGGTGGGTGGGGTGCTGATCTCAAGGTCCGGTGGCGGCAGTCTGCTCGATGCGGGACTGTTCCTCGGGGGCTTCTTCGCCGCCGGGTTGGTCTGGTGCGTGTCGCTCTGCGGCATCGCCAGCCATGGTGGGCGTCTGCTTGGGGATCGGCTGCTGACGTGGTCCTACCTGCTGTCGGCGGCCATTTTCTGTTATTTCGCTGTGTATGTGATTCTCTCCGGTTATCGTGAGTTCATCTTGTCTACACCTGTTTGAGTCATGGAGTTCCCAGAAATGGCAATGATCCAACCCTGCACTGACCCGGGCAGTCCGGCCTGGCTGCACTTGCGCAGCGCCTTGTGGCCCGACAGTGCGGCGACTGACCACCTGGCGGAAATGGTCGATATCGCCGACCGCCCCGCAACCTTCGTGGCCCTGCTGGCGTATGACGAGCAGGGCAGGGCGCAAGGGCTGGCCGAGGCGTCGGTGCGTCATGACTATGTCAATGGCAGCAACACTTCGCCGGTGGCGTACCTTGAAGGCGTCTTTGTCGAACAGGCTTCACGCGGCCAGGGTGTCGCCCGCCAGCTGATCGCGGCTGTCGAACGGTGGGCCGATGGCAAAGGTTGCCGCGAGCTGGCCTCGGACGCCGCGCTGGACAACCTTGGCAGCCAGCGCATGCACGCGGCCCTGGGCTTTGCCGAGACCGAGCGTGTCGTGTACTTCCTCAAGCCAGTCGCGCCCCTCGACTGAAAATTTCCGGGCAGTTGTCGATTTGCCGTTTTCCCGTTCGACCAGTGTTGAAAGCGTCACCACCAACCCTGATGAATCTTCGGAGCAAACACCGATGAACACTGAAGCCGAGCGTGAACTGGAGCAACTGATCGAGCAGTGGATGCAAGCCGTGCGCGAGCGTGACGTGGACCGTATCGTCGCCCCCTACGCCGACGACATTCTTGCCTTCGACGCCATCCAGGCCCTGCAATTCAAAGGCAAGGCCGCCTACCGCGCCCATTGGGAAATGTGCATGGGCATGTGCACCGGGCCGATGGTGTTCGAACTGGCGCAACTGACCGTGCACGCCGACGGCGACCTGGGCCTGGCCCACTGGCTCAACCGCTGTGGCCCGGGCGACGATGAGAGCCAGTGCGGTTTCATGCGCGCCACTGTCGGCTACCGGCGCAGCGCCGGCCAATGGCAGGTCATCCACGAACACTGGTCGGCGCCGTTCGACATGGAAACGCAAAAAGCGCTGTTCGATCTCAAACCCTGAATGCCCTCGACCGCCCATCGCCACCTTGCCCCGGAGACGATCATGAAATACCTGTGCCTGGTCTATTGTGATGAAGCGCTGTTGCACAGCCTGCCCGACAGCCCCGAGGACGCCGAATGCATGGCTTACGCCGAGTCCATCCAGGGCTCCGGGCGGATGATCGCCGCCGAGGCGCTCAAGCCCGTGCAGACGGCCACAACGGTGCGTGTGCGCGCCGGTCGGATGAGCCTGACCGATGGCCCGTTCGCCGAGACCAAGGAGCAGTTGGCCGGTTTCTACCTGGTCGATGCCCGCGACCTCAATGAAGCGTTGAACATCGCCAAGGGCATTCCCGCGGCGCGGGTCGGCAGCGTCGAAGTGCGCCCGGTGCGAGAGCTGCAACCCTTACGTGAATGGAGAACCACAATGAACCAGGTATCGCCGGGCTGATGAACAGCGAAGGGCAAATCCGTGATGAAGTGGCGGCGGTCTACCGCCGCGACTCCCGGCGCATCCTGGCCACCCTGATCCGCCTGCTGGGAGACTTCGACCTGGCCGAGGAGGCCTTGCATGACGCGTTCTTCATTGCCGTCGAACGTTGGCAGCGCGATGGCATCCCGGACAATCCGCGGGCCTGGCTGGTCTCCGCCGGCCGTTTCAAGGCCATCGACGCCTTGCGCCGGCGTGCCCGCTTCGACCGCTCCCAGGCGGACCTGATCATGCTGCTGGAAGGCGAGGCCCAGGATCCGGGCGAGCAGGAACTGCTGGTCGATGATCGGCTGCGCCTGATCTTTACCTGCTGCCACCCGGCCCTGGCCTTCGATGCCCAGGTGCCGCTGACATTGCGTGAGGTCTGCGACCTGACCACCGAGCAGATCGCCCGCGCCTTCCTGCAGAGCCCGGCGACCATCGCCCAGCGCATCGTGCGGGCCAAGGCCAAGATCCGCGATGCGAAGATCCCCTACCAGGTACCGGAGCTGGGCGAATTGCCGGAGCGGCTGGAGAGCGTGCTGCGGGTGATCTACCTGGTGTTCAACGAGGGCTATTCGGCATCTTCGGGCGAGGATGTGACCACGCGTGCGCTGACTGACGAAGCCATCCGCCTGGGCCGGTTGCTGGCGCAATTGCTGCCGGATGCCGAAGTGCTGGGGCTGCTGGCGTTGATGCTGTTGCAGGCCTCGCGGCAGAACGCGCGCAGCGACGCTCACGGCGAGCTGGTGCTGCTTGATGAGCAGGACCGCGGTCTGTGGGACCGGGCACAGATAGAGGAGGGCAGCCAGTTGGTGCGCCAGGCACTGGGCAGTCGGGAGTTCGGCCCCTACAGCGTGCAGGCGGCGATTGCCGCGCTGCATGCCGAAGCGCCCAGCGCCGAGGCCACCGACTGGGACGAGATCGTCGGCCTGTATGATGTGCTGCAGCGCCACTGGCCGTCACCAGTGGTGGAGCTGAACCGGGCCGCAGCCCTGGCCCGGCGTGATGGCGCACAGGTCGGGTTGCGCGCGGTTGAAGCAATTCTCGAGCGGGGCGAATTGGGCGACTACCACCTGGCCCACGCCGCGCGCGCCGAACTGCATCGTCAACTGGGCAATACCGAACAGGCCCGCAAGGCCTGGCAGCAGGCGCTGACGCTTACCCGGCAGGGGCCGGAGCGTCGTCATATCGAGCGACGCTTACGCGAGCTGGGGTAAGCGCTCAGGCCGAGTGCAAGACCTGTAGGAGCCGCTGTACTTTCAGCTGGCAACGAATTCCGGCGGGCTCACCAGCTCGACGGTCTGCTGTTTGCGCGGCGCGAGGATCTCGGCTTCGCCGGCGACCACCAGCTCGTCGTTCTGGTTGTATACGTTGGTGGCGATACGCACCTTGAACTTGGGCAGCTTCTCGAGGATTTCCAGGCGCACGGTCAGTTCGTCACCGATCTTCACCGGCTTCTGGAAGCTCATTTGCTGGCCCAGATAGATGGTGCCAGGGCCAGGCAAGGTGCAGGCCACCGCGGCGCTGATCAGCGCGCCGCTGAACATGCCGTGGGCAATGCGCTCCTTGAACATGCTCTTGGCGGCGAACTCGGCATCCAGATGCACCGGGTTGTGGTCACCGGACATGGCGGCGAACAGCTGGATATCGCGTTCTGCCACGGACTTCTTGTATTCAGCTTTCTGGCCGACTTCGAGGGCTTCGTAAGGCGTGTTGGTGACCTGGGTCATCAGGGGCTTCCTTGTGGGGGGCGAGGCTGCCGATCATTCACTGCGGGCGGGGCGGCCAAGGGCCAGCGCCTGCTCCAGCCAGCCGATGATCTCGGCGGTGACCTCGTCGCGATGGGTTTCGTTGAGCACTTCGTGGCGTGCGCCGGGGTAGATGCGCAACTGTACATGACGGTTGCCGGTCGCGCGCAGGGCGTCGGCCAGGTGGGTGAGACGCTTGCCGGCACTCACCGGATCACATTCGCCGCCCACCACGAAGATCGGCAGGTTCGGATCGATCTGCGCCAGGTTCTTTTTCTGACTGATCTGCGCCAGGCCCTGCAGCAGGTCGAGCCATAGCTGGTTGCTGCAGCGAAAGCCGCACAGCGGGTCGGCGATGTACTTGTCCACCTCCGCGTCATCGCGGCTTAACCAGTCGAAGGCGGTGCGGTTGGGCTTGAATGCCTTGTTGAACGAGCCGAACGACAGCCAGTCGATCAGCGCGCTCTTGCCCAGAGGGCCCTGGCGCCAGGCCTCGAGACGGGCGATCAGGCGCGCCGCGCGGTACAGCGCCACCGGCTGGAAGTTCGAGCCGCTGAGGATCGCGCCCTGCAGGCTGGCACTGTGGTGCAGCAGGTAGGCCTGGGCGATGTAGCTGCCCATGCTGTGGCCGAACAGGAACAGCGGGGTTCCTGGAAACTGCTGGCCGATGTGCTGGGCCAGCAGGCCCAGGTCGTTGAGTACGGCATTCCAGCCATTTTGCCGGGCGAACAGGCCCAGGCTGCCCAGCTCGGCGGTGCGGCCGTGGCCGCGCAGGTCGGGGGCGAGCAGCCCGTAGCCGGCGGCGTTGAGCGCATGGCCCAGGCGCTGGTAGCGCCCGGCGTGCTCGGCCATGCCATGGGCCAGCAACACCACGGCCTTGACCGGTGTGGCCGGCAGCCATTGGTGGACATAAAGGCTGCAATGCTCGCTGGCGGGGAGCCAGAAGGCGTCGTGGGGCATGGCGGGTCCTTGCGCGCGGAGGTTGCCCAACAGTGTATGCGCAAAGCCGTCAATTGCAGGAAGGGCAGAAAAGAGATTCACAATGTTAATGGCGGCACTTGGCGTATTTGCCACCCTCAACAGAGCTGCTAACGTCGGCTGAACACCTTTTTGCCAGCAGGCGATCAGGTCAGGGATGTCCCGTTAGAGGAACAACAATAAATGCAAGCCGACTTCTGGAACGACAAGCGCCCGGCGGGCGTACCTTCCACCATTGACATGAAGGCCTACACATCCGTCGTCGACGTCTTCGAGCGCTGCTGCAAGCGCTTCGCCGACCGTCCGGCGTACAGCAACCTCGGCGTCACCCTGAGCTATGCCGATCTCGAGCGTCATTCGGCGGCCTTCGCCGCCTGGCTGCAGCAGCACACCGAACTGGTGCCGGGCGACCGCATCGCGGTGCAGATGCCCAATGTCCTGCAATACCCCATCGCGGTGTTCGGCGCCATGCGCGCCGGCCTGATCGTGGTCAACACCAACCCGCTGTACACCGAGCGCGAGATGCGCCACCAGTTCAAGGACTCCGGCGCCCGCGCCCTGGTGTACCTGAACATGTTCGGCAAGCGTGTGCAGGAGGTGCTGCCCGACACCGGCATCGAGTACCTGATCGAGGCGAAGATGGGCGACCTGCTGCCGACGGCCAAGGGCTGGCTGGTCAACACCGTGGTCGACAAGCTGAAAAAGATGGTGCCGGCCTACCAGTTGCCCCAGGCCGTGTCGTTCAAGCAGGTGCTGCGCCAGGGGCGCGAGCTCCCTCACAGGCCGGTGGCGCAAACCCTGGAGAACATCGCGGTGCTGCAGTACACCGGCGGCACCACCGGGCTGGCCAAGGGCGCCATGCTCACCCATGGCAACCTGGTGGCCAACATGCTCCAGGTACTGGCCTGCTTCGGTCAGCACGGCCCCGATGGCCAGCCGCTGATCAAGGAAGGGCAGGAAGTGATGATCGCGCCGCTGCCGCTTTACCACATCTATGCCTTCACCGCGAACTGCATGTGCATGATGGTAACCGGCAACCATAACGTGCTGATCACCAACCCCCGGGATATCCCCGGCTTCATCAAGGAGCTGGGCAAGTGGCGATTCTCGGCGCTGGTGGGCTTGAACACGCTGTTCGTCGCGCTGATGGACAACCCCGGTTTCAAGTCGCTGGATTTCTCCGCGCTGAAGATCACCAACTCCGGCGGCACCGCGCTGGTCAAGGCCACCGCGGAGCGCTGGGAGGCCCTCACCGGTTGCCGCATTGTCGAAGGCTACGGCCTGACCGAAACCTCGCCGGCGGCCAGCACCAATCCCTATGGCCAGTTGGCGCGCCTGGGGACCGTGGGGCTCCCGGTGCCTGGCACGGCGTTCAAGGTGATCGACGACGAAGGTCACGAGCAGCCGCTGGGCGAGCGTGGTGAGTTGTGCATCAAGGGACCGCAGGTCATGAAAGGCTACTGGCAGCAGGTTGAGGCCACCAACCAGGTCCTGGATGCCGAAGGCTGGCTGAAGACCGGCGACATCGCCGTCATCGACCCGGACGGTTTCACCCGCATCGTCGACCGCAAGAAGGACATGATCATCGTCTCGGGCTTCAACGTGTATCCCAACGAGATCGAGGACGTAGTGATGGGCCATCCGCAGGTGGCCAGCTGCGCGGTGATCGGCGTGCCGGACGAGCGCACCGGCGAGGCGGTGAAGCTGTTCGTGGTGCCGCGTGCGGGCGGGGTGAGCGTCGATGAACTCAAGGCGTTCTGCAAGACCAACTTCACCGGCTACAAGGTGCCCAAGCACATCGTGCTGCGCGAATCGCTGCCGATGACGCCGGTGGGCAAGATCCTTCGTAGGGAGTTGCGCGACATCGCCTGATGGTAGGCCCGCGATTGTGTCATCTCTGACAGCGTCGTCGCCCAGGCTGACGCAATCGCAAGGCCTATCTAGGGCAGGGCTTTCAGGCGGATTTGCGACATTTTGTATAATTACTCTAAAAATGACCTGTATAGTTCATTGAGTCATTTTAGTGACCCGTTAGCCCATTTCGGCCTCTAGGCGACCCCTTGCAAAGCTGTTACTCTCGGCGCGCTTTCAGAGGATCCGGTTTGCAATGAGCCGGCCTCTCATATCAATAATAAGCGCATCGACGCGTACCGAATTCGCTGTTGCTGAAGGAGCGGGCTTCCATGATCGAACATTTTTGGAAGGATAAGTACCCAGCCGGGGTCACGGCGGACATCAATCCTGACGAATTCCCCAATATCCAGGCGGTACTCAAGCAATCCTGCCAACGCTTTGCCGACAAACCTGCCTTTAGCAACCTGGGCAAGACCATCACCTACGGCGAACTGTATACCCTGTCCGGCGCCTTCGCCGCCTGGTTGCAGCAGCACACCGACCTGAAGCCGGGTGATCGCATCGCGGTCCAGTTGCCCAACGTCCTGCAGTATCCCGTTGCCGTGTTCGGCGCCATGCGTGCCGGCCTGATCGTGGTCAACACCAACCCGCTGTACACCGCGCGGGAGCTGGAGCACCAGTTCAACGATTCCGGGGCCAAGGCCCTGGTGTGCCTGGCCAACATGGCGCACCTGGCGGAAAAGGTGGTGCCCAAGACCCAGGTCAAACATGTCATTGTCACCGAAGTGGCCGACCTGTTGCCACCTCTCAAGCGTTTGCTGATCAACAGCGTCATCAAGTACGTGAAGAAAATGGTGCCGGCCTACCACCTGCCGGGCGCCGTGCGCTTCAACGACGCCCTGGCGCTGGGCAAAGGCGGTGCGGTGACCGAGGCCAACCCGCAGTCCGGCGATGTTGCCGTGCTGCAGTACACCGGCGGTACCACCGGCGTGGCCAAGGGCGCGATGCTCACCCACCGCAACCTGGTCGCCAACATGCTGCAGTGTCGCGCGCTGATGGGTTCGAACCTGCACGAAGGCTGCGAGATCCTCATCACCCCGCTGCCGCTGTACCACATCTACGCCTTCACCTTCCATTGCATGGCCATGATGCTCATCGGCAACCACAACGTGCTGATCAGCAACCCACGCGACCTGCCGGCCATGGTCAAGGAACTGGGCAAGTGGAAGTTCAGCGGTTTCGTTGGCCTCAACACGCTGTTCGTCGCCCTGTGCAACAACGAGACGTTCCGCAACCTCGACTTCTCGGCGCTGAAGATCACCCTGTCCGGCGGCATGGCCCTGCAACAGAGTGTGGCCGAGCGCTGGAAGACGGTGACCGGCTGCGCTATCTGCGAAGGCTACGGCATGACCGAGACCAGCCCGGTGGCGGCGGTCAACCCGACTTCGGCCAACCAGCTGGGGACCATCGGCATCCCGGTGCCGTCCACCCTGTGCAAGATCATCGACGACAACGGCCAGGAGTTGCCCCTGGGCGAGGTGGGCGAGCTGTGCATCAAGGGGCCGCAGGTGATGAAGGGCTACTGGCAGCGTGAAGACGCCACCGCCGAGATCATCGACAGCAACGGCTGGCTGAAGACCGGCGACATCGCCCTGATCCAGCCGGACGGCTACATGCGCATCGTCGACCGCAAGAAGGACATGATCCTGGTGTCCGGCTTCAACGTGTACCCCAACGAGCTTGAAGACGTGCTCGCCGCGCTGCCGGGCGTGCTGCAGTGCGCGGCCATCGGCATCCCGGACGAGAAGTCCGGCGAGGTGATCAAGGTGTTCATCGTGGTCAAGCCGGGCATGACCCTGACCAAGGAGCAGGTGATGGAGCACATGCGCGCCAACGTCACTGGCTACAAGGTGCCCAAGGCCATCGAGTTCCGCGACGCGCTGCCGACCACCAACGTCGGCAAGATCCTGCGCCGCGAGCTGCGCGACGAAGAGCTGAAGAAGCAGGGCCTGAAGAAGATCGCCTGAGCCGCAGCGCGCTTTGGGATTGAAACGTGGGAGCGGGCTTGCCCCGCGATAGCGTCAGCTCAGGTAACGAGTCGAAGCCATCGCGGGTCAAGCCCGCTCCCACGTTTGCGATACAGGAAACTCAGCGCAGCTTTTCCAGCATCTGGTAGTACCACATCCCCGCCGCCAGCAGCGGATTGCCCAGCAAGTCGCCCATCGGCACCTTGATGTGCCGGCAGCCCGCGAACGTATCGAACTTCTCCAGTGTCCCGGTCAATGCCTCGGCCATGATCTCGCCCATGATATGGCTGGTGGCGATGCCGTGCCCGGAATACCCCTGGCAGTACCAGACGTTGTCCGACAGCTTGCCCAGCTGCGGGATGCGGTTGACCACGATGCCCATGGCGCAGCTCCACTGGAACTCGATCGGCACGCCCTTGAGCGCCGGGAAGGTGCGCTCGATGCACGGGCGCAGTTCGCCTTCGATGTCCCGTGAATCACGCCCGGAGTAGTTGGCGCCGCCGCCGAACAGCAGGCGCTTGTCGGCGGTCAGGCGGTAGTAGTCGAGGACGAAACGGCAGTCGTACACCGCCAGGTCCTGCGGGTTGATCTGCTCGGCCAGATCGCCCAGCGGCGCGGTGGTGACGATACCGCCCATGGCCGGGAAGATCTTGCCCTTGAGCTGGCGCTTCTCCAGCTTGTGATACACGTCGCCTGCCAGCATCACCTGGCGTGCCTCGATCCGTCCCTGGGCGGTGACCACCGCCGGGCGCGGGCCGTGGACGATCTCCAGCACCTCGGAGTTCTCGAACACCAGGGCGCCCAGCCCGTGGGCGGCGCGGGCCTCGCCCAGGCACAGGTTGAGCGGGTGCAGGTGCAGGTTGCGGCGGTTCTTCAGCGCGCCGAGGTACAGCGGGCTCTGCAGGTGCTGCTGCATGGCGTCGCGGTCGAGCAACTGCACCAGGTCGCCCATGCCACGACGCCGGGCCTCGGCCTCGAAGGCGCGCAGCTCGTTCATGTGCGACGGTTTCATCGCCGCGTGCAGGTGGCCGTGCTTGAGGTCGCACTGGATGCCGTAGCGCTCGACGCGCTGCTCGATGATCTGGTGGCCGCGCCAGCGCAGCTGCCAGATGAAATCGTCCACCTCGGCGCCCAGCCGGTCGCGCATCTGCGTGCGCATGGCCTCGTCGCCCGACAGGCTGCCGGTGACCTGGCCGCCGTTGCGCCCGCTGGCGCCCCAGCCGATGCGGTTGGTCTCGACGATGGCCACCTTCAGGCCGCGTTCCGCCAGTTCCACCGCGGTGGCCACGCCGGTAAAGCCGCCGCCGATGATCGCCACGTCCACCTGCACCGTGCCCTTGAGCGTGGGGTATTCGGTCGTGTCGTTGAGGGTGGCGCTGTAATAGGACGGCGCGCGCTGGGCCGGGCCGTTGTTCACTGCTGCGTTCATGCTTGTTCCTTCTTGTAATCTCGTGGGCATCAGGCCTGGTGCAGGTACCAGCGCCAGTCCTGCTCGCCGACCTCGGCCATGAACTGGCGGTACTCGGCGCGCTTGACCTTGAGGTAGACGCCGAGGAAGGCCTCGCCCAGCGCCTCTCGGGCCCAGCTCGAATTTTCCAGGGCCTCGAGGACGGTGAGCCAGTCGGTGGGCAGGTGTTCGCCGGCCTGGGCATAGCCGTTGCCCTCGACCGGTGCGCCGGGATCGAGTTGTTCACGGATGCCCTGGTGGGTGGCGGCGAGAATCGCGGCGGCGGCCAGGTAAGGGTTGGCGTCGGCGCCGCAGATGCGGTGCTCGATATGCCGGCTGTTGGCCGGGCCACCGGGTACGCGCAGGCTGACGGTGCGGTTGTCCACGCCCCAGGTCGGTGCCAGCGGTGCATAGCTGTTGGCCTGGAAGCGGCGGAACGAGTTGGCGTTGGGGCAGAACATCAGCAACGATTCGCGCAGGTGACGCAGCATGCCGGCCACCGCCTGGCGCAGCAGCGGGGTGCCCGCCTTGTCCTCGCTGGCGAACAGGTTGTTGCCGGCGGCGTCCGCCAGGCTCAGGTGCATGTGCATGCCGGTGCCGGCCAGCTGGGCGAACGGCTTGGCCATGAAGCAGGCCTGCATGCCGTGGGCGTTGGCGACGCCCTTGACCAGGCGCTTGTAGCGCACGGCCTGGTCCATCGCCTCGAGTGCGTCGCCGTGTTCCAGGGTGATCTCCACCTGGCCGGGCGCGTATTCGGAGATCGCCGTGCGGGCCGGGATGCCCTGGGCCTTGCAGGCGGCATAGAGGTCGGCGAGGAAGGGTTCGATCTGCTCCAGCTCGCGCAGGCCATACACTTGGGTACCGCGCGGACGTCCTCCGTCGCTGTCCAGCGCTGGCTGCGGCCGGCCTTGGGCGTCGCGCTGCTGGTCGAGCAGGTAGAACTCCAGCTCGCAGGCCATCACCGGGTGGAAACCATCGGCCTTGAGCGCGTCGATCACCCGCAGCAGCACATGGCGCGGATCGGCCACGCTGGCCGGCAGGCCTTCGCTGGGGTGCATGCTGACCTGCACGGCGGCGGTCGGCACCCGGCGCCAGGGTAGGCGTACCAGGCTGCCGTCCAGCGGATAGGCACGGCAGTCGATGTCGCCGACGTCCCAGACCAGGCCCGAGTCTTCGACATCGTCGCCGTTTAGGGTCAGGCCGAGGATGGTGCTGGGCAGCGGGCGGCCGCTTTCGAATACTGCCAGCAGCTCCTCGCGGTGCAGCAGCTTGCCGCGTGGCACGCCGTTGGCATCGAGGATGAACAGTTCGATCAGGTCGATATCGGGGTTGTCGGCCAGGAAACGCCTGGCTTGCTCTGCGGGGGCAAAGTGCATGGTGGATTCGCTCTGGGGCACGCAGGACCGCCGCGCAGGTGGGCGGTCAGGCTGAGTCAATCGGCCAAGGGTGGCCGGGTCGGGTCAGGGATGCGTGAGCGAAGTGTCCGGTGGGCGCGCGTGGCGGCAATGCCACAGGGCCCAGAACGCCAGAATGATATGGACCAGCGGATTTTCACCGGCACGGGCCCTGGCCTTCGGCAGCGAAGGGTGGGGCAGCGGGCGGGCGATCATCGGGTCGGGAAGCATCCCTGGATACTCACATGGCCTGTAAGGTTGATTAAAGCAGTGAATGGCGACGTTCATTCCGGTAAGAGCTAAACATTGGCAAGTCTGCCCCCCGCGCTGCAGCAGCTTAGGACGCTTCCCACAGTCTTAGGCTAGTTGGCAGGTGGCTGGTCAGCTTTTTTCGTCGCAATTGCTACCCCGTTGTTGTTCAAGCGCTCCCGCTATTTCGAACGTGATCGCGACTGAACGGCGGGCACAGGCAGCATCGATTTCGCAAATCTGCGACAATCGCGCCTCTTACGCCTGCCGATCATGAAAAAGCAGCACTCGCCTGCATCATTAAAAAGCCCCATGACAGATCACGCCATCGACCAACTGCTGAAGAACCTCGACCACGCCATGATCGCCGACCGCCATCGGTTGCGCCGGCAATTGCACGAGCTGCGCAAGCGCCCCGACGAGGGCAAGCTCGCGCAGTGGGTGGAAAAGGTCCAGGCCTCCTGCGCCCAGGTCACCGCGCGCCAGCAGAGTGTGCCGAGCATTCGCTACGACGACAACCTGCCCATCGCCGCCAAGCGCGACGAGATCAAGAAGGCCCTGGCCGAGCACCAAGTGCTGGTGATCGCCGGCGAGACCGGTTCCGGCAAGACCACCCAGCTGCCGAAGATCTGCCTGGAGCTGGGCCGCGGCAGCCATGGCCTGATCGCCCACACCCAGCCCCGGCGGATCGCCGCGCGCAGCGTGGCGGCGCGGGTCGCGGAGGAGCTGGGCACGCCGTTGGGGGCGCTGGTCGGCTACCAGGTGCGCTTCGAGGACCAGAGCGATTCGAACACCCTGGTCAAGCTGATGACCGACGGTATTCTGCTGGCCGAGACCCAGCACGACCGTTTCCTCGAGCGCTACGACACGATCATCGTCGACGAGGCCCATGAGCGCAGCCTGAACATCGACTTCCTGCTCGGCTACCTCAAGACCCTGCTGCACCGCCGCCCGGACCTGAAGCTGATCATCACCTCGGCGACCATCGACCTGGAGCGCTTCTCCAAGCACTTCGACGGCGCGCCGATCATCGAGGTGTCCGGGCGCACTTACCCGGTGGAAACCTGGTACCGACCGCTGACCAGCGAGCACGACGAGGAGGGCAACCAGGTCGAGGAGGACCTTTCCGTCGACCAGGCGATCCTCGCCAGCCTCGACGAGATCGCCCAGCACGAGCGCAGCCAGGGCAAGGGCCCGGGCGATGTGCTGGTGTTCCTGCCCGGCGAGCGCGAGATTCGCGACGCCGCCGAGATCCTGCGCAAGGCGCAGCTGCGCCACACCGAGATCCTGCCGCTGTATGCGCGGCTGTCGCCGGCCGAGCAGCAGCGGATCTTCCAATCCCACAGCGGCCGGCGCGTGGTGCTGGCGACCAACGTCGCCGAAACCTCGCTGACGGTGCCGGGCATCCGCTACGTGATCGACAGCGGCACCGCGCGCATCAGCCGCTACAGCTACCGCGCCAAGGTCCAGCGCCTGCCCATCGAGGCGGTGTCCCAGGCCAGCGCCAACCAGCGTAAAGGCCGCTGCGGCCGGGTCGAGCCGGGCATCTGCATCCGCCTGTACAGCGAGGACGATTTCAACGGCCGGCCGGCGTTCACCGACCCGGAGATCCTGCGCACCAACCTGGCCGCGGTGATCCTGCAGATGCTGCACCTGCGCCTGGGCGCGATCGACGCCTTCCCGTTCATCGAGCCGCCGGATGGCAAAGCCATCAGCGACGGCTTCAACCTGTTGCAGGAACTGTCGGCGGTCAACCGCGAGAACCAGCTGACGCCGCTGGGCCGCCAGCTGGCGCGCCTGCCGATCGATCCGCGTTTGGGCCGCATGCTGCTCGAAGGCGCCCGCCAGGGCAGCCTGCAGGAAGTGCTGATCGTCGCCAGCGCGCTGTCGGTGCAGGACCCGCGTGAGCGCCCGCCGGAGCGCCAGCAGGCCGCTGACCAGGCCCATGCGCAGTGGAAGGATGTCGATTCCGACTTCGCCGCGCTGGTCAACCTGTGGCGTGCTTTCGAGGAGCAGCGCCAGGCGCTGACCGCCAGCCCGCTGCGCAACTGGTGCCGCAAGAACTTCCTCAACTACCTGCGCCTGCGCGAGTGGCGTGACGCCCATCGCCAGCTGGCGCTGATCTGCCGCGACCTGCAATTGGCGGTGAACAAGGACGCCTGCGACTACCAGCCCCTGCACAAGGCGATTCTCAGCGGCCTGCTCAGCCAGATCGGCCAGAAGACCGAGGAGGGCGACTATCAGGGCGCGCGTCAGCGGCGTTTCTGGGTTCACCCGTCGTCGGGCATCGGCCGCAAGCGACCGCAGTGGGTGATGGCCGCGGAACTGGTGGAGACCACCAAGCTGTATGCGCGCATGGTGGCCAAGATCGAGCCGGACTGGATCGAGCCGCTGGCCAGCCACCTGATCAAGAAGAACCACTTCGAACCGCACTGGGAGAAGAAGCGCGGCCAGGTGGTGGCCTACGAGCAGATTACCCTCTACGGGCTGATCCTGGTCGGCCGTCGACCGGTGCATTTCGGCCCGATCGACCCGGTCATTTCCCGCGAGCTGTTCATCCGCGATGGCCTGGTCGGTGGCGAGATCCAGTCCCGGGCCAAGTGCCTGGCGGCCAACAAGCGCCTGCTCGAGCAGCTCGACGAGCTGGAGGCCAAGGCCCGCCGGCGCGATATTCTGGCCGACGAGGAGACGCTGTACGCCTTCTACGAGGCGCGCCTGCCCGAAGAGATCCACCAGACGGCGACCTTCGACAGCTGGTACCGGATGAACAGCCAGAAGGATCCGAACCTGCTGATCATGCGCGAAGAGGACGTGCTCGCCCGCGAGGCCAGCGAGGTCACCGCCGCGCAGTATCCGGACCACCTGCAGGTGGGCGATCTGCGCCTGTCGCTGAGCTATCACTTCGAACCGAACCACCCGCGTGACGGCGTGACCGTGCGGGTGCCGGCGCCGCTGTTGCCGAACCTGCCGGGCGAACGCCTGGAATGGCTGGTGCCCGGTCTGCTTGAGGCCAAGTGCATCGCCCTGGTGCGCAACCTGCCCAAGGCCCTGCGCAAGAACTTCGTGCCGGTGCCCGACTTCGTCAAGGCGGCCCTGTCGCGTATGGCGTTCGGCCAAGGGGCATTGCCGCAGGCGCTGGGCCAGGAGTTGCTGCGCATGACCGGGGCGCGGGTGTCGGACGAGGCCTGGGCGGAGGCGGCCGGGCTGGTGGAAGGCCATCTGCGCATGAACATCGAAGTGGTCGACGCCCAGGGCAAGTTCCTCGGCGAAGGTCGCGACCTCGCCGAGCTGACCGCCCGCTTCGCCGCCGCCAGCCAGGCGGCGCTGGCCCTGCCGCGCAGCGAGAAGGCCGAGCAGCCGGTACAGGCCAAGGCCTTCGCGCAGGTGGCGCAGACCGCCCAGCAGAAGATCGCCGGGCTGTCGATGACGGTCTATCCGGCGCTGGTCGAGGACAACGGCACGGTGCGCGAGGGGCGCTTCTCGACCCAGGCCGAAGCCGAGTTCCAGCACCGTCGCGCCTTGCAGCGCCTGTTGCTGCAACAGCTGGCGGAGCCGGCCAAGTTCCTGCGCGGCAAGCTGCCGGGGCTGACTGAGCTGGGGCTGCTGTACCGTGAACTGGGCCGGGTCGAGGCGCTGGTCGAGGATATCCTCCTGGCCAGCCTCGACAGCTGTGTGCTGGAAGGCGAAGAACCGCTGCCGCGTGATGGCGCGGGCCTGGCCTCGCTGGCCGAACGCAAGCGCGGCAACTGGACCGAGCACGCCGAACGCCTGGCCCGCCTTACCCTGGAGGTACTGAAGCTGTGGCATGGCCTGCAGAAGCGCTTCAAGGGCAAGATCGACCTGAGCCAGGCGGTGGCGCTCAACGACATCAAGCAGCAGCTGGCCAACCTGGTGTACCCGGGCTTCGTGCGGGAGACACCGGGTGCCTGGTTCAAGGAGCTGCCACGTTATCTCAAGGCGGTGGAACTGCGTATGGAGAAACTGGGTTCTCAGGTGCAGAAGGACCGGGTGTGGAGCGCCGAGCTGGCCAATTGCTGGGCGCAGTACCGGGCCCGCGCCGACAAGCATGCCCAGGAAGGCAAGCGCGATGAGCAGCTGACCCTGTACCGCTGGCTGCTGGAGGAATACCGGGTGTCGTTGTTTGCCCAGCAATTGGGGACGAAGGTGCCGGTTTCCGACAAGCGACTGAGCAAACAGTGGAGTCAGGTGGAAGCCTAAACTCCCCAAGTTGTGGCAAACTTGGTGGAATTTACGGCCGCTGTGCGGCCGATCGCGGCACAAGTCCGCTCCTACAGAAGAACGCCGATGCTGTAGGAGCGGCCTTGTGCCGCAAACGAGGGCGCAGCCCTCGCCTCAAAATTGGTACCAAGGTGCCATTAAGTTGCCCTTATTCCGGCCAGCGCCTTGTGGCGATGGCCCCAGACCAGAGGAACGACCGTGCACAACGTCGTCATCAGCGGCACCGGCCTGTACACCCCGGCCCAAAGCATTTCCAACGAAGAACTGGTGGAATCTTTCAACGCCTGGGCACAGCGTTTCAACCGTGACAACGCCGCCGCCATCGAGCGTGGCGAGGTCGAGGCGGCGCCGCTGTCCGACGCCGCCTTCATCGAGAAGGCCTCGGGTATCAAGAGCCGCTTCGTCATGGACAAGGCCGGTATTCTCGATCCGCAGCGCATGAAGCCGCGTCTGCCCGAGCGCGGCAACGACGAGCAATCGATCCTCTGCGAGATGGGCGTGGCCGCCGCCCGCCAGGCCCTGGAGCGTGCCGGGCGCACCGCCGCCGATGTCGACGGGGTGATCGTCGCCTGTTCCAACCTGCAGCGCCCGTACCCGGCCATCGCCATCGAAGTGCAGCAGGCACTGGGCATCCAGGGCTTCGCCTTTGACATGAACGTGGCCTGCTCGTCGGCCACCTTCGGTATCCAGACCGCCGCCAACAGCGTGCAACTGGGCCAGTCGCGCGCGGTGCTGGTGGTCAACCCGGAGATCTGCACCGGCCACCTGAACTTCCGTGACCGCGACAGCCACTTCATCTTCGGCGACGCCGCCACCGCCGTGCTGGTCGAGCGTGCCGACCTGGCGACCTCCGAACATCAGTTCGACATCGTCAGCACCAAGCTGCTGACGGCGTTCTCCAACAACATCCGCAACAACTTCGGTTTCCTCAACCGCGCCGCGGAAGAGGGCATCGGTGCCCGCGACAAACTGTTCGTGCAGGAAGGCCGCAAGGTGTTCAAGGAAGTCTGCCCGATGGTTGCCGAGCTGATCGGCCAGCACCTGGCCGAGAACGACCTGCAGCCGTCGGACGTCAAGCGCTTCTGGCTGCACCAGGCCAACCTGAGCATGAACCACCTGATCGTCAAGAAGCTGCTGGGGCGTGAAGTGGCCGAGGAAGATGCGCCGGTGATTCTGGATCGCTATGCCAACACCAGTTCGGCGGGTTCGGTGATTGCCTTCCACCTGTATCAGGATGACCTGGCCAAGGGTTCGCTGGGGGTACTGAGTTCGTTCGGTGCTGGCTATTCGATTGGTAGTGTGGTTCTGCGTAAACGCTGATACCTACTTTTACTTCTCTATCGGGGCTGCAAAGCAGCCCCGGCTTTCTGACAGGCAAAAAAAGCGGGAAACGCTGGATGGGGTCAGCATTTCCCGCTTCAGGGTGGAGCAAGGGTGCGTAGCGCTTAGAACTTGGCTTCCAGGTCGACCTGCAGGGTGTCGACGTCGGCGTTGTTGTTCGGCAACTGCGACAGGTCGGTCTTGGCCATCAGGTAGGCCGCGCCCAGGGAGAAGTTCTTGTCGATCTCGTAGCCGACCTTGAACTTGTGACCACGCGAACCTGTGAAGCCTGCGCCGAAGTCGGAGTCGGTGAACAGGCTGACCACGGCGTTGCGCTGCACGTCGCGGTAGTTGTAGTCCAGGCTCCAGGCGCCCACCTTGGTCTTCAAACCGGCCAGCCAGGCCTTGTCCTCGCCGTCGGTGCTGTCGGTGTTCTTGACGAACTGGCCATAGGCCGACAGCGGGATGGCGAAGCCGGTGAAGTCCACCTGGCCGAAGCCTTCGGCCAGGTTGAACTCGGTGGTGGTGTTGCCGAAGCTGCGCAGCACGGCCGACTTCTTGTCGTTGTCGAAACCGTAGAGGCTGCCGCCGACGGTGACCTTGACGCTGTCAGCCAGGTTGAACTTGGTGCCCAATTGGCCGTGGTACAGCTGTGCGTCGTGCTTGAACTGCACGCCGTCGCCGTCGACGTTGTCCTTGAGGGTGTAGTGACCGGCGCTGCCGAACACTTCGGCGCCGCCCAGGTTGGTCTTGTAGGTGACGGCCACGCCTTCCGGGTTGATGTCGCTGTCCCAGATGATGTCGCCCATGCTCACCCACGGCTGCAGCATCTTGCCGCCGATCAGGTGCAGGTTCGGCACGGCGGTCGGGTGCCAGTCGAGGTAGGCCAGGTCCACCCACAGCGATTTCTTGTCGAAGTAGTTGTCCAGGCTCTGGTTGGTCGAGCGGGCGTCCGAGCTGCTGCCGGTGGCCACGCGAATGCCAGCGTCGACCTGCGGGTTGATCTCGCTGTAGAAACCGACGCGGGCACGCACACGCTCGCGGTCCTGGTTGCCACTGCGGCTGTTGGGGTTGTCGACGTTGACGTCTTCGTAGCGCAGGCGCACATCACCCTTGATCTGGGTCTTGGCGGCCCATGCCACTTTCTGCTCGAAGGAGCTCAGGCGCTCGGACTGGGCTTTCTGGTCGGCCTTTTCCTTGGTTTCCTTTGCCAGGTCGCCCTGCAGTTCGGTGTACTGCGCCTGGTTGATCGAGCCGTTGGCGCGGAGTATTTCGAGCAGCTTGGCGTCGACAGCAGCACTGGCCGGAGTACTCAGAGCCAGCATCATGCCGGTGAGGCTCACTCCAGTAAGTGTAGAAACAAGACGCATAAGGTTCTCCCTGTTGGAAAAAGTGGGGAGGCTCAAGCGCCCGCCCCCGAGTTGGCATGTCTTCGGAAAGGGCCTGAATAGACAGGTTCTGGGGTTCCGGAAAACAGGCGCAAGTATTGCGGGGGGGAATGACAGAATAATGTCTGAATAGTGGCACTGTTGTTAAGTAAACAGGCCGTCATTTGTGTGTCACGGCGGCTTTGGCAATACTGGCGCCCTGTCCATAGCGAGTTGCAACCGTGATCAGCCTTCACAGCCTTGCCCACCTGCGCGAACTGCCGGCGACCACTTGGGACGCGCTGGTGCCCGACGGTCAGCCGTTCCTGCGCCACGCCTTTCTCAGTGCCATGGAAGACAGTGGTAGCGTGGTGCCCGACACCGGCTGGGCCGCCGAACACCTGGTGCTGGAGCGCGATGGCGAGGTGCGGGCGCTGCTGCCGGCCTACCGCAAGTGGCATTCGTTCGGCGAGTACGTGTTCGACCATGGCTGGGCCGATGCCTGTGAGCGCGCGGGCATTGCCTACTACCCCAAGCTGCTCGGCGCGGTGCCGTTCAGTCCGGTCGCGGGGCCGCGTCTGCTGGCCGCCGATCCAGCCGATGGCCTGCTGCTGTTGCAGGCGATTCCCGAGTACCTGGGCAAGGGTGGGCTGTCGGGGGCGCACATCAACTTCACCGACAGTGTGCTGGACGCGGCCATTGCCGGCCAGCCGGGCTGGTTGGAGCGCCTGGGTTGCCAGTTCCACTGGCGTAACCGGGGTTACCGGGACTTCCAGGACTTTCTCGACACCCTCAGCTCACGCAAGCGCAAGCAGATGCGCAAGGAGCGTGAACAGGTGGCGGGGCACGGGATCGATTTCGCCTGGTACCGCGGCGATGAACTGAGCGAGGCACAGTGGGACTTCGTCTACCGCTGCTATGCCAACACCTATGCCGTACGGCGACGAGCACCGTACCTGACTCGCGAGTTCTTCAGCCTGGTGGCCGAGCGCATGCCCGAGGCGATTCGCGTGGTGATTGCCCGGCAGCAAGGGCGCGAGGTGGCGATGGCCTTCAGCCTGGTGGGGGGCGACAGCCTGTACGGCCGCTACTGGGGTTGCCTGGACGAATTCGACCGCCTGCATTTCGAGACTTGTTTCTACCAGGGCATGGACTTCGCGATCGGCGAAGGCCTGCAGCGCTTCGATGCCGGGGCCCAGGGCGAGCACAAGCTGATTCGCGGGTTTGAGCCGGTGATCACACGGTCGTGGCATTACCTGCTGCACCCGGGGTTGCGCCGGGCGGTCTCAGACTTTTTGCGTCAGGAGCGCGAAGGAGTACTGGCCTACGCCGAGGAGGCGCGGGGGATGTTGCCGTATCGCCAGGTTTGAAGTGCCTGGCCACACGCTATCCCTGTAGGAGCGGCCTTGTGTCGCGAAAGGGCCGCAAAGCGGCCCCAGGATTTCAGCGTTGATGCAAAGATCGCCGGGGCCGCGTTGCGGCCCTTTCGCGACACGAGGTCGCTCCTACAGGGGCCGCGTCTAACTCAGTCGACGCCGACGAATCCCCCGGTCTGGTGATGCCACAACCGCGCATACAACCCGCGCTGTGCCAGCAGCTCGGCATGGCTGCCGCTTTCGACGATATGCCCCTTGTCCAGCACGATCAGCCGGTCCATGCGGGCGATGGTCGACAGGCGGTGGGCGATAGCGATCACCGTCTTGCCCTGCATCAGCGTCTCCAGGCTCTCCTGGATTGCCGCCTCGACCTCCGAGTCCAGCGCCGAGGTCGCCTCGTCCATGATCAGGATCGGCGCGTTCTTCAGCAATACCCGGGCAATGGCGATGCGTTGGCGCTGGCCGCCGGAGAGCTTGACGCCGCGCTCGCCGACATGGGCGTCGAAGCCGGTGCGGCCCTGGGCATCGGACAGCTGCGGGATGAACTCGTCGGCCCGGGCCCGGCGCACTGCTTCCCAGACTTCCTCGTCACTGGCATCCGGCCGGCCGTACAGCAGGTTGTCGCGGATCGAGCGGTGCAGCAGCGAAGTGTCCTGGGTGATCATGCCGATCTGCGCGCGCAAGCTGGCCTGGTTGACCTCGGCGATGTCCTGGCCGTCGATGAGGATGCGCCCGCTGTCGATGTCGTACAGGCGCAGCAGCAGGTTGACCAGGGTCGACTTGCCGGCGCCGGACGGACCGATCAGGCCGATCTTCTCGCCAGGACGGATGTCCAGGTTCAGCGCGTCGATCACCTTGCCGCCCTTGCCGTAGTGGAAGTCGACATGGTCGAAGCGCACCGCCCCGCGGCTGACCTTGAGTGCCGCGGCGTTGGGCCTGTCGCTGACGGTGACCGGCTGGGCAATGGTCTGCAGGCCGTCCTGGACCATGCCGATGTTCTCGAAGATGCCGTTGACCACCCACATGATCCAGCCGGACATGTTGACGATGCGGATCACCAGGCCTGTGGCCAGGGCGATGGCGCCGACGCTGATCAGCGACTGGCTCCACAGCCACAGGGCAAGGCCGGTGGTGGTAACCACCAGCAGGCCGTTCAGCGAGGTAATGACCACGTCCATGCTGGTGATCACCCGCGAGGCCAGCTGGGTCTTCTCGGTCTGCTCGCTGATCGCCTCGCGGGCGTACTGCTGCTCGTAGTCGGTATGGGCGAACAGCTTGAGCGTGGCGATGTTGGTGTAGCCGTCGACGATGCGCCCCATCAGCTTGGAGCGGGCGTCGGAGGAAATCACCGAGCGCTCCTTCACCCGTGGCACGAAGTAGTACAGCGCACCGATATAGCAGGCGATCCACACCAGCAGCGGCAGCATCAGCCGCCAGTCGGCCTCGGCGAACAGCACCAGCGAACTGATGGCGTAGATCAGCACGTGCCACAGCGCGTCCACCGCCTGCACCGCCGAATCGCGCAGGGAGTTGCCGGTCTGCATGATGCGCTGGGCGATGCGCCCGGCGAAGTCGCTCTGGAAGAAGTTCAGGCTCTGCTTGAGCACGTAGGTGTGGTTTTGCCAGCGGATCAGGCTGGTCATGCCCGGGCTGATGGTCTGGTGCACCAGCAGGTCATGCAGGCCGAAGAACACCGGCCGCAGCAACAGCACCACCACCAGCATCCAGATCAGCTCGCCGCTGTGCTCGCTGAAGAAATTGGCGTTGGGCGTGCCCTGGGCCAGGTCGATGATCCGGCTCAGGTAGCTGAACAGCGCCACTTCGATCAGCGAGGCGATCAGGCCTACGATCAGCAGGGCGAGGAAGCTCGGCCACACCTGGCGCAGGTAGTAGAGATAGAAGGGCCAGACCTTGCCGGGAGGCGCCTCGCTGGGCGCCTCGCGGAAAATGTCGATCAACTGCTCGAAACGACGGTACAGCATGGGTGACGACACTCCTGTTCGACCCGACTCACGTCCCTGTGCGGCGCGGGATCAATCGATGCGTTTGGCCGACTTGATGTAGACCGGATCGGCCGGCACATCGCGCATGCCTTTCTTGACGGTGGTCGGCGAGTTGACGATCTGGTCGACCACCTCCATGCCCTTGGTGACCTTGCCGAACACCGCGTAGCCACGGTCGCGGCCCGGGTTGAGGAAGTCGTTGTCGGCGACGTTGATGAAGAACTGGCTGGTGGCCGAGTTCGGGTCGGAGGTGCGGGCCATGGACAGGGTGCCGCGGGTGTTCTGCAGGCCGTTGCTCGCTTCGTTGCGGATCGGGTCCTGGGTGCTCTTCTGCACCATCTGGTCGGTAAAGCCACCGCCCTGGACCATGAAGCCCGGGATCACGCGGTGGAAGATGGTGTTGTTGTAGAAGCCGCTGTCCACGTACTGGAGGAAGTTCTTGGTACTGATCGGCGCTTTTTCTGCGTTCAGCTCGATCTCGATCTTGCCGAAGCTGGTGACCAGCTCAACGTGCGGGGTCTTGTCGGAGGCCATGACGCTGGTGGCGAAGGCGACCGAGCAGGCGGTGAGCAGAAGTTTTTTCAGCATGGGCTCAAAGATCCTTGAGAGGTGGAAGCGGCTGCGAGGAACTGCAGCACGGTACGGTTGAAGACTTCGGGTTGATCCAGGGGCGTAGCGTGCCGCGAATCGTCGATGACCGCCAGCCTGGCGTTGGGCATCAGGGCGACGTAACGCTCCTTCAGTTGTATCGGTGTGTAATCGTGGTCGGCGGCGATCACCAGGGTGGGACAGCGGATCTGGCCGATGCGTTCCTGCACGCCCCAGTCGACGATGGCGTCGAAGCTTTTCAAATAGGCACGCTTGTCGTTGCGCGCCCAGCGCTCGGCCATCTTGCGCCGCAGTTCGGTCTGCTCCGGCTTGGGAAACAGCCGCGCAGCCAGGCCCTTGCCGACGGTCTCGACGCTGAGCAGGCGTGCCAGGCCCCAGCGCTTGAGCCACCAGATCCAGTCGCTGCGGGTGCGTCGCTTGACCTCGGGGGCGCTGTTGACGATGCACAGGCTGCGCAGCCAGTCGGGGTGGTCGACGGCAAACTGGAAACCGACCATGCCGCCCATGGACAGGCCGACGAAGTGCACCGGGCCGGTGTCCAGATGGCGCAGCAGGGCCAGCAGATCCTCGCTGAAAGTCTTTATCTGGTAGCCCTTGCGTGGCTTGGAGGATTGCCCGTGGCCGCGGATGTCCATGAGGATCACCCGATACTGGCGGCCGAGCTCGGGCACCTGCAGTTCCCAGTCCTGGCTGCTCGAACCCAGCCCGTGCAGCAGCACCAGGGGCTCGCCCTGGCCATGTTCCTGGTAATGCAGCAGGCATCCGTCATGTTCGAAACAGGCCATGGGCGCGGTCCTCTCAGGCTTGCGGGGGGGCTGCGAAGGGCACGTCCAGCGGCGCGGTGTCGAAGTTGCGCAGCAGTTCGATGAGGATCTGCGTGGCCGGGCCCAGGGTCTTTTCCTTGCTGGAGTAAAGGTAGAACAGCGGATGGCGGCTGCCACCCTGATCCAGCGGCAGGGGCTTGAGCACGCCTTCGCGCAGCTCGCGCTCGATCATGTGCCGGGGCAGCCAGGCAAAGCCCAGGCCGCTGCCGACGAAGGTCGCCGCGGTGCCCAGGCTGCCGACCGTCCAGCGCTGCTCGGCGCCGAGCCAGCCGACATCGCGCGGCTGGGCCCGGCCGGAGTCGCGGATCACCACCTGCAACTGGCTTTCCAGATCCTGGAAGGTAATTTCGCGGCCCATGCGGTGCAGGGCGTGCTCGGGGTGGGCGACGGCGATGAACTCCACCGGGCTCAGTTCGGTGCCCAGGTAGCCGCCGATGTTAAAGCTGCTGATGGCAAGGTCGGCGATGCCTTCGTGCAGCACTTCCTCGACCCCGGACAACACTTCTTCGCGCAAGCGTACCCGGCAGCCGCGGCTCTGCGGCATGAAGGCGGCCAGGGCGCGTACCAAGCGGGCGCTGGGGTAGGCGGCATCGACCACCAGGCGCACTTCGGCCTCCCAGCCCTGTTCCATGTGGTGGGCCAGGTCTTCCAGCTGGCTGGCCTGCTTGACCAGTTGCCGCGAACGGCGCAGCAGCACGCTGCCGGCCTCGGTCAGCACCGCCTTGCGCCCATCGATGCGCAGCAGCGGCACGCCCAACTGCTCCTGCATCCGCGCCACGGTATAGCTCACCGACGACTGCGAGCGGTGCAGGGCCTCGGCGGCCTGGGCGAACCCGCCGTGGTCGACCACTGCCTGCAGGGTCCGCCACTGATCCAGGGTAACGCGCGGTGCTTTCATCCAGGGCTCCTGTTGTCCTAAGCTGCGCTCTTCCCAAGGAGAGCGCCCGTATGAAGAAATGTTGTGCGGCTTTGCTGTTGTGCCTACCCCTCGGGGCCATGGCATACCCGATCGACGTGGAAAAGGACCTGACCGGGGTCAAGGTCGATTACACCGTCTACGACACGGCCTATGACATCGGCTCGATCAGCCTCAACAACTATGGGCAGGTGCCGGCGGCGTGCAAGGTCACCTTCCGCAACGGCCCTGAGGCGCCACGGGTGCGTCGGGTCAATGTGCCCGCCGGCAGGAGCGTGGATGTTACCGCCAAGTTCAACCGGCAGATCATCAAGCTGCGCATCGTGCTCGACTGCAAAGCCGAATAAACAGATTAATCGATAGGTTGATCCCACTTTTTACGCTTTTTTATCGATAGGTCAACCACTAATCTCACCTCCATCGAATCGCCACCCTTTACCGCCGATGGAGGCAGCCCATGTCCCGCGTACTGATCATCGAAAGCAGCGCCCGCCAGCAGGATTCCGTTTCCCGTCAACTGACCCTGGACTTCATCCAGCAATGGCAAGCGGCGCATCCGGCCGACGAGATCAAGGTGCGCGACCTGGCGGTGAACCCCGTGCCGCACCTGGACGCCAACCTGCTTGGCGGCTGGATGAAGCCTGAGGAGCAGCGCAGCGCCGCCGAGCGTGAGGCGCTGGCGCGTTCCAACGTGCTGACCGACGAACTGCTGGCCGCCGACGTGCTGGTGATGGCCGCGCCGATGTACAACTTCACCATCCCCAGTACCTTGAAAGCCTGGCTGGACCACGTGCTGCGCGCCGGCATCACCTTCAAGTACACCCCGACCGGGCCGCAGGGCCTGCTCAACGGCAAGCGCGCCATCGTCCTGACCGCCCGCGGCGGCATCCATGCCGGTGCCAGCAGCGACCACCAGGAACCCTACCTGCGCCAGGTGATGGCCTTCATCGGTATCCACGATGTGGACTTCATCCACGCCGAAGGCCTGAACATGAGCGGCGAGTTCCACGAGAAGGGCCTGAACCAGGCCAAGGCAAGACTGGCCGCGGTGGCCTGAGCCGCGACGAATTCCCAACCCTGACACCTTGTTGCTCTTTTGGGTGTGCCTGCCCGGCCAGTACTTGGCCGGGCTTTTTTATGCCGACCTCATGCCTTGCGCTCCCACAAGGGCAAATGCAAACCATGAATGTTCTGCAAGGCAGTTGCTCTCACAGAGAAAACACTGCTTTCAAGGCTTGTGGTAGTGGGCTTGCCAGCGAAGAGGCTTTTACTGCCCCCACAATCCCCATGGTTGAACTGCCCCGGCCCAACCCGCTAAGGTCCCCGCCTTGATCCACGAGGGCCAACCATGGGCTACCTGATAATCGTCGCGCTGATCCAGGCGTACTCCTTCAACCTGATCGGCGAATACCTGGCCGGCCACGTCGACAGTTACTTCGCCGTGCTGGTCCGGGTGCTGCTGGCCGGGTTGGTGTTCCTGCCACTGACCCGCTGGCGCCAGGTCGAGCCGCGTTTCATGCGCTCGATGCTGCTGATCGGCGCGCTGCAGTACGGCATCACCTATGTCTGCCTGTACCTCAGCTTCCGCGTGCTGACGGTGCCGGAAGTACTGTTGTTCACCATCCTTACCCCGCTGCATGTCACCTTGATCGAGGATGCCCTGAACCGGCGCTTCAACCCCTGGGCGCTGCTCGCCGCCCTGGTGGCGGTGGCCGGCGCGGCGGTGATCCGCTTCGACACGGTCACCGGTGAGTTCTTCATCGGTTTCCTGTTGCTGCAACTGGCCAACTTCACCTACGCCGCCGGCCAGGTGCTGTACCGCCACTTGGTGGCCCGCCACCCCAGCGACCTGCCGCACTATCGCCGGTTCGGCTATTTCTACCTGGGCGCGTTGCTGGTGGTGTTGCCGGCCTTCCTACTGTTCGGCAATGCCCAGCACCTGCCGAGCACCGACACCCAGTGGCTGGTGCTGCTGTTCCTGGGCCTGTGTCCGACGGCGCTAGGGCTGTACTGGTGGAACAAGGGCGCTTGCCTGGTCTCTGGCGGCACCCTGGCGGTGATGAACAACCTGCATGTGCCGGTGGGCCTGCTGCTCAACCTGCTGATCTGGAACCAGGACGAACCGCTTGGGCGTCTGGCCATTGGCGGTTCGGTGATCCTGGCATCGGTATGGCTGAGCCGCTTGGGCGGCCAGCGCGCGAGGCTGCCTGGAGCGGCCTGAGGGTCATTGCCGGCGCGGCAGGCCAGTGTGCACGATCAGGCACAAGGGCAGGGTCAGCAGCAGCGTGCCTGCCAGCGCCATCAATCCCTGTTCCACTCCCGTGTGGTCGGATATCGCGCCGATCAGCACCGGCGCCAGCGCGCCGCCGCCGACGGTGCCGGTATAGAAGCAGGCGAACACCCGTTCCCGCTGCTCGCGGCCGGCGAAGTCCGGCACCAGCCCGGTCAGTACCGATGAAGTGCCGTTGAGTGCAACGCCGATCAGAGGCATCACCAGCATCAATGGCAGATAGGGCAACAGCAGCGCTACCAGGATCAGCGCGGCGGTCAGCAGCTCGGTACAGACCACAGTGCGTACCGGCCCCAGCCGGGCGCCCAGGTAGCCGCAGAACAGCTTGCCGAAGGCGCCGCCGATGAACAGCAATGTCAGGGCCAGGCCGATCTGCGCAGTGGTCGCGCCCTTGCCCTGCAGCAGGAATGGCAGGAAGGTCAGAAAACCCATGCGCACGCCACTGTCGAGGGTGCCGGTGGCGATCAGCGCCGCGAGCCCCGACCTTGAGGCAACCTGGTCGTGGGCTGTGGCCTTGTGCGTTGATCGCCCTGCGGGTGGCGCCTGACGCAACAGCCACCACAGCGCCGCTGCCGCCCCCAGGCCGAGCAGGCCAAGCGCGGTGGCGTTGGCTTGCCATGACACATACACCAGCACCAGGCCGACCAGGCCGGGGATCAGCGCCTTGCCGATATCCCCGGCGAAGTTGTACTGGGCCAGGGCCTGTTTCACCTTGCCACTGCCTTCGTAGGCATCGGCGACCAGCGCGCTGGCCAGCGGGTGCTGGGTGCTGGCGCCGAGGCCGGCGAGCATCAGGGCCAGCAGCAGAAGGCTCAGGTCACTGGCCTGGGCGGCCAGCAGGTAGGCCAGCCCGGCCAGCGCCGTGCCGCGGACCAACAGGGCCTCGCGACCCCAGCGCCGGGCGCCTTTGCTGGCCAGCAACTGAAAGCCCGCCATCATGCCGGCGTAGGCGCCGCGCAGCAGTCCGACCTGGGCGTAGCTGAGGCCGAAGGCGAACTGCCAGAGGGGCAGCAACACGTAGATGACATCGGTCAGCCCGTCATGCACGCCATGGGCGAGGCTGGCGGCGGCAAGCGCCTTGCGCCGAGGCGATGGCGGGGCGTCGTGCAGTGAAACGCTGGAAATGTCCTGAGGCATGGCTCGCTCACGAGGGCTGTGGCAGGCGTCTGTCGAGCGTCAGGGATGGGCGTGGCGAGTGGGCCGTCGATCTTCCGTGATGACGTCGTCCTGGATGGCCCTAGGTTAGAGCGTCTTGGGGGCGCAATGCAAAGGGGCGCCCGCTCGGGCGCCCCGATTGGACGGTCAGGCTTCGCTCAATGCATCCAGGCTGCGTGGCTGGGTCTGAGGCAACGGCCTGGTCGCCAATCCCACCCGCATGTCGTTACCGCTCGGTTGCTGGTACAGGCTCAGCCCGAACTCCGGCAGCACCGCCAGCAGGTAGTCGAAGATATCGCCCTGGATGCGCTCGTATTCGGCCCATACCGTTGTGGTGGTGAAGCAGTAGATCTCCAGCGGCACGCCTTCGGCGGTGGTCTGCATCTGGCGGACCATGCAGGTCATGTTCGGGTGTACGTTGGGGTGGTTCTTCAGGTAGGCCAGGGCGAAGGCGCGGAAGGTACCGATGTTGGTCAGCTTGCGGCGGTTGGCCGAAAGCTCCGCCACCGGGCCCAGGGCCTCGTTCCAGTGATGCAGTTCCTGGCGCTTCTGCGCCAGGTAGTCGCCCAGCAGGCGTACCTGGCCCAGGCGCTGTTCTTCGTCCGGGCTGAGGAAGCGCACGCCGGCGGCGTCGATGAACAGGCTGCGCTTGATCCGACGCCCGCCGGACTGCTGCATGCCGCGGTAGTTGCGGAACGACTCGCTCATCAGGCGCCAGGTGGGGATCGAGACGATGGTCTTGTCGAAGTTCTGTACCTTGACCGTGTGCAGGGTGATGTCCACCACGTCGCCATCGGCGCCGGCCTGGGGCATCTCGATCCAGTCGCCGACGTGCAGCATGTCGTTGCTGGTCAGTTGCACGCTGGCGACGAACGACAGCAGGGTGTCCTTGTACACCAACAGCAGCACCGCCGACATGGCGCCCAGGCCCGACAGCAGCAACAGCGGCGAGCGGTCGATCAGGGTGGCGACGATGACGATGGCGGCGAAGATCCACAGCATCATCTTGGCCAGCTGCATGTATCCCTTGATCGAGCGGGTGCGGGCGTGCTCGGTGCGTGCGTAGATGTCCAGCAGCGCGTCGAGCAGGCAGGACAGGGCGCGGGTCATGAACAGCAGGGTCACCGCCAGGGCGACGTTGCCGAGGAAGTGCTGGGTGGTGGCCGACAGCTCCGGCACCAGCTTCAGGCCGAACTGCACCACCAGCGACGGGGTGGTCTGCGCCAGGCGGTGGAACACTTTGTTGTGGCGCAGGTCGTCCAGCCACCTGAGCGCCTGTTGGCGGCCGAGCAGGCGGGTGGAGTGCAGGATCAGGAAGCGGGCGAGGCGGCCGATCAGCAGCGAGACCAGCAGCAGCACGATCAGGCCGAGGGCGGCATGCAGCAGCGGATGTTGGTCGAGCGTGCCCCAGAGGTCGAGGGCGTCGCGCCAGAAGCGTTGGATGTCCATGGGCGTGAAAGCGGTCTGTGTTGCGGTATGAAGGGGTATTAGAGCGTGGATCGGCGCAAAGTTGCCAAAAGAAATTCGGTTCTGGCCACGGAAAACGTTACCCTATGCAACTGAATTTTTCGCACTTGCCCGAGGTTACCCCGTGTTTTCCCAATTCGCCCTGCACGAACGCCTGCTCAAAGCCGTGGCCGAGCTGAAATTTGTCGAGCCGACGCCGGTGCAGGCAGCGGCCATTCCCCTGGCCCTGCAAGGGCGTGACCTGCGGGTGACGGCGCAAACCGGCAGCGGCAAGACCGCCGCCTTCGTGCTGCCGCTGCTCAACCGCCTGGTCGACCGCAGCGGCCCGAGCGTGGAGATCCGTGCGCTGATCCTGCTGCCGACCCGCGAGCTGGCCCAGCAAACCCTCAAGCAAGTGAAACTGTTCTCGCAGTTCACCTACATCAAGTCGGGCCTGGTCACCGGCGGTGAAGACTTCAAGGAACAGGCCGCCATGCTGCGCAAGGTGCCGGATGTGCTGATCGGCACCCCTGGCCGTCTGCTCGAGCAGCTCAATGCTGGCAACCTGGACCTGTCGCACGTGGAGGTGCTGATCCTCGACGAAGCCGACCGCATGCTCGACATGGGCTTCGCCGAAGACATGGAGCGCCTGTGCAAGGAGTGCGAGAATCGCAAGCAGACCCTGCTGTTCTCGGCCACCACGGGCGGTGCGGCCCTTCGCGATATCATCGGTAAAGTGCTCAAGGACCCTGAGCACCTGATGCTCAACAGTGTCTCGCAACTGGCCGAAGGCACCCGCCAGCAGATCATCACCGCCGACCACGACCAGCACAAAGAGCAGATCGTGCAGTGGCTGCTGGCCAACGAGACCTACCAGAAGGCAATCATCTTCACCAACACCCGTGCCCTGGCCGACCGTATCTACGGTCACCTGGTGGCCAAGGAGGTCAAGGCTTTCGTCCTGCACGGCGAGAAGGACCAGAAGGACCGCAAGCTGGCCATCGACCGCTTCAAGGATGGCGGCTCCAAGGTCTTGGTGGCCACTGACGTCGCGGCTCGCGGCCTGGACATCGACGGCCTGGACCTGGTGATCAACTTCGACATGCCTCGCAGCGGTGACGAGTACGTGCACCGTATCGGTCGCACCGGCCGTGCCGGTGGCGAAGGCCTGGCGATCTCGCTGATCACCCACAACGACTGGAACCTGATGTCCAGCATCGAACGCTACCTCAAGCAGCAGTTCGAGCGCCGCGTCATCAAGGAGGTCAAGGGTACCTACAGCGGGCCGAAGAAGGTCAAGGCCTCGGGCAAGGCAGCCGGCAGCAAGAAGAAAAAGGTCGAGAAGAAGGCCGGTGGCGACAAGAAGGGTGCCGCCAAGAAGAGGCCTACCGCCAAGCCCAAGGCCAATGCGCCTCTGGCCAGCTCCGACGGCCTGGCACCACTGAAAAAGCGCAAGCCAGCCGCTGAGTAAATACCACCGGCAATGAGCCCGCCACTGCAACGGTGGCGGGTTGCTTCACCTCCTTCCCCAGGGCGCGTAGCCCATTTCCCAAACCCTGTTCAAGCCCGGGCATTTTGTCGCCTACCCGCCACACTCCTCTGGCATGTGCAGTCAAGGAAGAGTAGCGTATGTACAGCTGTAAATACGATTGTCCCGTACGATTTGAATGGGACGAGGAAAAGAACCTGCTCAAGATCCGCAAGCACGGTATCGACTTCAACGACGTGCCCGAGATGTTCCGCCAGCCGATGCTGGCGTTGCGCGATGAGCGATTCGAGTACCCGGAGGCACGCTGGATCTGCATGGGCTGGATCAATGCCTGGGTCAGCCTGGTCGCCTACACCGAACGGCAGGGTGATGTGATCCGCATCATTTCCGCCAGAAGAGCCACCCGACGTGAGGTAACGCGCTATGTCGAAACCGTCCATAAGCTGTGAGCAAGACCAAGCCCCGGTCGATACCTCGGACATCCCCGAACTCGACGATGACTTCTTCCGCCGCGCCGAGCTGCGAGTGCCGGCCAAGCAAACGGTGACCATCCGCCTGGACGCCGACGTGCTGGCCTGGTTCAAGGAACAGGGCGCCGGCTACCAGACCCGCATCAACCAGTTGCTTCGCCAGTACATGCAGGCCCAGCAGCGACGCTGACACTGGCGCGGTCAGGTTTTCCTTTCCGCTTCTTTAAGTTCCTGGATGCGCTTGTCGATCAACTGGCATTTGTCCGGCAAGTCCTTGCTGGCCGTTCCGAGCTCCATGTGCTGGAGCTCGTCGTTTATCTCCTTGGCCTTGCGCGGGTTCTGTTCGGTCAACTGACTGACCAGCCCTGCCAGTTCTTCTCTTTTTTGCGTGGCCTCTTCCGGTGTGCAGGCCAAGATGGGCTGTGCACAGAGCAGGGTGGCCGCGCAGATAAGGCATGGCAACGGTTTCATCCCTCGACTCCTTGTTACCAGTGGATTCAGTCCGGTGGAGGCGCCGGTCTGCCTGGAAGTTCAGTCGAGGTGATTGCTGGAAGGGTTCCTTGAAGATTTCACGGTTTTTTGGCGATATTAATTTGACGTCATGATAGTGGCTAAATAATATCTCGCGCTCTTTTTCCGTGGTCCAGGGACTGGATGATGTCTATGCGTTTTAACCGGGGGCGAGCTTGCGTGCTTGCCGCCTTGTTGGCCTGCACGGCCATGAGTACGGCCCGTGCTGCCTCGCCTGGCGACCAGGACCTGATCCGCGACCGCCAGGACCGTCTGCTCGAAGAGCAGCAGCGCCGCCTCGAAGAACTGCGCAACCTGCCCGGCAAGGCCGCCGAACCCGGTGAGTCGCAACCGGCGGCCGACAGCCGCTGCTTCACCATCCACACCATCGAACTCAAGGGCGCCGACAGCCTGTCCGCCGCCGACCGCGACCGCCTGCTCAAGCCCTTTATCGACCAGTGCCTGGGCGTCACCCAGCTCAACGCCTTGCTCAAGGCCATCACCGACCATTACCTGGGTCGCGGCCTGGTCACCAGCCGCGCGTACCTGCCGCAGCAGGACCTGTCCTCGGGTCATCTGCAGGTACTGGTGGTGGAAGGGCGCTTGGAAGGGCTGCGCCCGGACCCGGCCAGCGGCCTGAGC